>CAKZNX010000097.1 GCA_937132045.1 uncultured bacterium | reverse complement strand
TTCGCTCCTCGCAATGACACGGATGCGGTATGCGGTGGGGATTGTTTCGTCGCTTCGCTCCTCGCAATGACACGGATCCGTTATGCGGTGGGGATTGTTTCGTCGCTTCGCTCCTCGCAATGACACGGACCCGTTATGCGGTGGTGATTGCTTCGTCGCGATCACATCCTGACCGGTTTCCGGCAGAACAGGGTGGGGTGTACCCCGAGGGCACACCCCATGTTCGCGAATAGCGACTTAACAGCCGGTGTCTTCCGAGTCGGTGATGCTGGTGCCCGGCACGCCATGCAGGTCGTTGTACGGGTTCTGGCGGGTGCTGGGCACTGCCTGCAGTCCCGCCTCGTTGGCAATTAGCGGTTCGGTGGTGCGCCAGCTGTAGTAGGTGGGGCGCAGAGACCCAGCCGGCGTCGCCCCGCCGGTGGGGATACCACTGTAGCGGTACCACTTAGCGTGACCGTCGGCGAAGTTCAGTACGAGCCCCTCCTTGTGCCGCGCATAGCCGAGGAAGCTGTAGAACTCGAGTTGACCCACGTTGCTCAACTGCTTCAGATATCCGTCGTAGAACATTATGGTTTCCGCCGGCGTGGGCATACCTCCCAGAGTGGTCGGCGGGGTGCGCTTCGGGATGTAAGGACAGAAGCTCTCACCGAACAGGCCCAGATTGGGGATGTAGCCCGTGAAGCGGAAGGTGCCACCATAGTTCAACCCCAGTCCTGCCAGACGAGATTGCCAGTCTACGCCGGGGCGGTAGCTGGGGCACACGAATATCTCGGTATTCTTCAGGTACGGCGCCACCATGTCATACACGGCGATGACGGTGGTGGGGTTCGCCAGATACGCGCTCATGGGGAACGTTTCGTCGTAATCCTGCGCATACATCAGCACACCAAGTGCCAGTTGCTTCTGGTTGCTGGTGCAACTGGTCTGGCGTGCGCTCTCCCGCGCCTGCGAGAAAACAGGGAACAGAATGGCTGCCAGTATCGCGATAATCGCGATAACCACCAGCAGCTCAATCAGGGTAAAGGCACGACGTCGTAGCATCCAAAACCTCCTCGTCTTTGTTGGAATAGCGTCACCGATGCACGTTTGCTAGCATCAAACACGTCAGGATGCAATGATAGTGCAATTGGACGTTGCTTTAGTATAACCTGAGTATCCGGTAGAATGCAATAGGCAGAAGCATCTGGAGACCACCGCCGATGTTGACAAGCGCCGGAGGGAAGGACTATACTGATACCGCGATTGAGCGACGATGCAAACGCGAATGTCGATGCGCCATCCCTTAAGCAGTCTCGCCGGGCGAGCCACCCAGCTGGTGTTGTTTGTGGGCGATATGGGCATCCTGCTCGCGCAGGCGACGGGCTTCGTTCTGCGCGGACGGCTGGAGCTGCGCGAGACGGTACTGCAGATGGCGCTAATTGGGGCACAGGCGGTGCCGATGGTGGTGATTACCACCGGGTTTACGGGGGCGGTGCTGGCGCTGTATTCGGCGAAGCTGATGCTGCAGTTTGGCGTGGGGTCGCTGGCAGGAGGAGCCGTGGCGCTGGCGATGGCGCGCGAGCTGGGTCCTGTGGTCACGGGAGTGGTGGTGGCGGCGCGCTCCGCCTCGGCGATTGCTGCCGAGATCGGCAGTATGAAGGTCACCGAGCAGGTGGACGCCTTGCGCGCGCTGGCGGTTCCGCCGGTTCAGTATCTGGTGGTGCCCCGTCTGATTGCCAGCGTCACCATGCTTCCGGTGCTGGGGATGCTGGCTTTCGTGATGGGGGTGTTCGGTGGATTTGCCGTAGCTGTACCAATCGGCGTCTCTTCCACCTCCTATCTGCTGGGGATTCGCGAGCTGGTGGATACATACGATGTATTCGCGGGGCTGTTGAAGACGGTGGTTTTCGGCGCGATTATTGCTCTGGTTGGTTGCCGGGCAGGACTGCGTACCGAAGGAGGCGCGGTAGGCGTGGGGCAGGCGACCACCAGCAGCGTGGTGGTCGCGGTGCTGTTGATTTACGTCAGTAACTTCGTGCTGGCTTATCTGCTGTTTGGTGGGCGATGACCGAGCAGCCAGACGGACAGGTTGCAGTCCGCGTGGTGGACGTATGGTATGCGGTGGACTCGCGATGGGTGTTGCAGGGTGTGTCGCTGGAGGTGCGTACGGGCGAGATTTTCGCTATTATGGGTCCATCTGGCTGTGGCAAGACCACCCTGCTGAAGCTGGTGGGGGGGCTGATCAAGCCTCAGCGGGGCGAAATATGGATCGGCGATACGGAGATATCGCATCTGTCCGAAGCGAAGCTGGCTCCCGTTCGCAGGCAGGTTGGGCTGGTGTTCCAGTATGCCGCGCTGTTCGACTCGTTGACGGTTTACGACAACGTGGCGTTCGGGGTGCGCCGGCATATCACGAGACGCGAGGACGAAGTGGCGGAGATCGTGCGACAGAAGCTCGAGATGGTGGGCATGGCGGGTACCGAGCGCCTGTATCCGGCGCAGCTCTCCGGCGGGATGCAGAAGCGCGTCGGGCTGGCGCGTGCGCTGGCGCTGGAACCTGAAATCGTGCTGTACGACGAGCCGACAGCGGGGCTGGACCCCATCATGGCAGATACCATCGACACGCTTATCGTGCGCACGACGCGCCATCTGCGGGTCACCTCGCTGGTGGTCTCCCACGACCTCACCAGCGTATTTCATATAGCCGACCGGGTGGCAATGCTTCACGAAGGGCGCATTATCACCCGCGGTGAGCCACAGGCAGTGCGGGCTGACCGAAACCCGGTGGTGCGGCGCTTTTTGAAAGCGGGCGGAATCGTGACGGATGAGGATACATCAACTGTTGAGGAGCCGGAGCGATGATGACCTCGCGCAAAGCGGTGTTTCTGGTGGGGTTGACGATTATTCTGGCGGGTGCATGGACGGTGGCGACGGTCGTCTACCTGCGTGGCACGCTGGCGGCGCGTCGGGTATACCATATCGAAGCCGTGTTTCCGGACGCTCTGGGCATTCGAGAGCAGGCGCGCGTGTATCTGGCTGGCGTCGAGGTCGGCGAAGTGCAGAAGGTCTGGCTCACTCCCGACCTGCGCGCGCGGGTGCGGATGGCTGTGCGCAAGGATGTGGTGATCCCCGACGACTCGACAGCGGTTGTGATGTCTCCGGGCATCGCGGGTGTGGACAAGCTGATTGCACTTGTGCCGGGGCGTTCGCCACGGCGGGCAGGTGAGGGCTCGGAGATTCGGGGTACGAAGGAGCCGGGTATCAGTGATCTGGCGCCGGTGGCTCAGGAAACGCTTCAGGAGGTGCAGCAGCTGGTTCGCTCCGCGAACGCCCTTCTGACCGACGCGCAGATGCAACAGAGTATGCGGCAGACTCTGCGCAATCTGGAACAGGCTTCCGCACGGCTAACGGTGCTGGCAGATCAGGCGCAAAGCTTGCTGGCAAGCGCCGGGCGTTCGTTTGACGCGGTGGTTCAGGACACGCGCCGTTCCACCCGAATGCTGCCGCAGGTGGTGGAAGACCTTCAGGGGCTTCTTGAGCAATCGCGTGAGCTGGCGCGTACCGCACAGCACGCCACTGAAAGCTTTGACAAGTTCGTCAGCGATGAGCGCCTTCAGCAGAACGTGCGCGACGTGGCGCAGCAGATGACCGAGCTGAGCGCGAAGCTGAACCGTATCGCGGAGGACATCAGCAGATACACGGGCGACGAACAGCTCCGCGAAAACGTACGCGCCACCGTGGCGGAAGCGCGAGCCACGCTGGGAGAAGCCCGTCAGGCAACGGAGAAAGTCAATCGGTTTGTGGAGCGGTTGGTTCAGCCTGCTGGAATTGCCATCAAGCCGCTGGATGTGTCGCTGGATGTGTACGCTCTCCTGCGCGACAGCGTGTATCGTACCGACCTGACGCTGACCTTCCCGTACCGCGATAGTCGGTTCGTCTATTTGGGCGTGTACGATGTCACCGAAAGCAATAGATTCATTCTGCAGTATGGCTCACAGCTGGCGCCCACGCTGAACCTGCGGTACGGGCTGTATGCCTCGAAGCCGGGCGTGGGTGTGGACTGGCAGGCGAAACCGAACCTGCAGCTGCGCACCGACCTGTTCAATCCAAACGACCTGCAGATCAGCGCACGGGCGCGCATCAGGCTGGATGCAGACTGGAGCTTCTGGGTGGGTGTGGATAGCCTGTTCCGCCAGAACCAGCCGGTTATCGGCTTCCAGGTGACACGTTAGTAATTGCAAGGAGGCAGGACAAACATGTCGATGAAAGTGATACTCACGCGTGATGTGCCCTCACTGGGTAAGCACGGCGAGGTGGTGAGCGTCTCGGAGGGTTACGCACGCAACTACCTCTTTCCGCGCGGTCTGGCGATTGCTGCAGACAAGGGCGCGATGAAGAATGTGGAGCTGCGTCAACGTCAGGAAGCACAGCGTGCCGAGAAGGCTGCGCAGGAGGCGAAAGAGGTCGCTCAGGTGCTGCGGGGCAAGACGGTAACCGTCAAAGCGCACGCGGGCAAGGGCACTACCAAGCTGTTCGGGGCGGTGACATCGCAGCACATTGCCGACGCCATCGCCAAGCAGTACCATGTGAAGGTGGACAAGCGCAAAATCGCTCTTCTGGAGCCGATTAAATCGCTCGGCGACTTTGAGGTAACGCTGAACCTGCACCACGATGTTCACCTGACCCTGAAGGTGGAGGTCGTTCCTCAAGAGGGGTCCGCGTGATGTGTGGTGACCGACCATGAGGCGAAGCTCGAACCGGCAGGGTGGACAGGAAGTGCGCATGAGCGAGCTTCTGCGCGCCCTGCCTCACAATCTGGATGCGGAGATCGCCACACTGGGGTCGATGATGATCGATGGTTCAGCCATCGAGCGCGTCAGTGAGTTCCTGGCGCCCGAGGACTTCTACCGCGAGGCGCACAAGGTGATCTTCGATGTGCTGGTGACCCTGTCCAGCCGCAACGAACCCGCCGACCTGGTGACGGTCAGCGAGGAGCTTCAGAGGCGCGGCAAGCTGGAGGAGGTCGGCGGCATCGCGTATCTCACCACCCTGATTGATAGCGTTCCCAGCGCCGCGAATGTGGACTACTACGCTGGCATTGTGGAAGAGTATGCCATACGCCGTCGGCTGATCGAGGCGTCGCAGGAGATTATCCATCTGGCGGCGGCGACGGACGAGGAGGAACCGCTAACCATTGCCGACATCACCGATCGCGCCGAGAGCGCCATCTACCGCGTGGCACAGCGGCGTATCGGGAAGGGGTTCGAGAGCATTCGTCCCCTGCTTGGCGAGGCGTTCGACCGGTTCGAGGCGTTCTACCACGAGCGCAAGCTGGTAACAGGACTGCCCACGGGCTTTAACGAACTCGACTACATCACCGCCGGGCTGCAACCTTCAGACCTGATTATTATCGCGGCACGCCCCAGCATGGGCAAGACAAGCCTGTGCCTCAACATCGGCGAGCATATCGCCGTGAAAGAGAGGAAGACGGTAGCGATTTTCAGCCTCGAGATGTCGAAGGAACAGCTGGTCCAGCGCATGATATGCTCGCAGGCGGAGGTAAACGCACACCGTCTGCGGCTGGGTATGCTTCCCGAAACGGCATGGCAAAAGATGTCACAAGCCATTCAAAACCTGTGGGAGGCGAAAGTATTTATCGACGACACTCCCGACATATCCGCGCTGGAGATGCGTGCGAAGTGTCGGCGCCTGCGCGCCGAGCACGGTCTGGATTTGGTTATCGTGGACTACCTGCAGTTGATGCGCAGCCATCGGCGCTCCGAGAACCGTACGCAGGAGATATCCGACATCGCTCGGGCGCTGAAGGGGCTGGCGCGGGAGCTGAAGGTGCCAATTATCGCCCTGTCGCAACTCTCTCGAGCCGTGGAGCATCGTGAGAACAAGCGGCCGTTGCTTTCGGACCTGCGCGAAAGCGGGTCCATCGAAGCGGAGGCGGATGTGGTGGCTTTTATTTATCGCCCCGAATACTACGCGATGAAGGAAGCGGTCACCACGGAGGAGCTGGAAGGCGGACCGCCTCCTCGCGAGGAGGGGCGCGTAGAGGAAGCCGAGATTATCATTGCCAAACAGCGAAACGGTCCAACGGGCACCGTGCGGGTGGGATTCAAGCCCGATTATGCACGGTTTGTTTCGCTGGAGCGGCATCGGGAGGAGTGAGCATTGAAGATTCTGGTGATAGGTTCGGGCGGACGCGAACATGCTCTTGTGTGGAAAATCGCGCAGAGCCCGAAGGTGGAAAAAATCTACGCGGCACCGGGCAACGCCGGGATTGCGGAACTGGCAGAGTGCGTGGCAATCAAAGCCACCGATGTGGAGAGCCTCGCGAGCTTCGCGGAGAGAAACCACATCGATCTGACGGTGGTCGGACCGGAATCGCCCCTGATTGCGGGTGTTGTGGATGTGTTTGAAGGGCGAGGCTTGACTATCTTCGGTCCGAGCAAAGAGCCGGCACGTCTGGAAGGCAGTAAAGTGTACGCCAAAGAGGTGATGCGCCGCTACCACATCCCAACGGCAGACTTCTGCGCGTTCAGCGACCCTCAAGCGGCGGCGGAGTACGCCCACAAGCGCTTCTCTGAGGGAGCGAAGGGGCTGGTGGTAAAGGCAGACGGAGAGGCGGCAGGCAAAGGCGTGTTTGTGGTGCATCAGCTCGTCGAGGCACTGGAAGTGATACGGTCGCTGATGGAGGAGCGTGTGCTGGGCGATGCAGGTGCGCGCATCGTGATGGAGGAAGTGCTGACCGGTGAGGAAGCCTCGCTCATGGCAATTACCGACGGGATGACTGCCCTGCCTTTGCCCCCTGTTCAGGACTACAAGCGGGCGCTGGACCATGATATGGGTGCCAACACTGGCGGTATGGGCAGTATCTGTCCCCTCCGGATTGTCACACCAGAAATGCAGCAGCAGGCACTGGAGCAAATCATCCATCCCGCCATCCGCGCCACGCGTGACGCTGGCATCCCCTTCCGGGGGGTGCTGTACGCTGGCATCATGGTCACGGAGGAGGGACTGAAGACGCTGGAGTTCAACGTGCGTTTCGGCGACCCCGAAACGCAGGCGGTTCTGCCGCTGCTGGAAAACGACCTGGTGGAGGTGATGCATGCAGCAGTGGAATGTCGCCTCGAGGAGGTCACACTGCATTGGAAGCCACGCTATGCCGTGTGCGTGGTGATTGCCTCCGGCGGCTATCCGGGCAAGTACGAGACCGGCTTCCCTATCGAAGGGCTGGACCGCGCTGCAGAGATACCGGAATGCGTGGTTTTCCATGCCGGCACCAGGAAAGAGGGAGGCAAAGTGGTTACAGCCGGCGGGCGAGTGCTGGGCGTGACGGCGCTGGGAGATACGCTCGCTCAGGCGCGAGGACGAGCCTACGAAGCGGTGCGGTGCATTCGGTTCGATTACATGCACTATCGCGAAGACATCGGACTGAAGTGGATATAATCCATGCAGGTGGTATTTGAGATGATAGAAAGGAGGAGACGACGATGCTTTCGCCGCGATACGTGGTGGCAGGTGGGTTGCTCTTGTTGCTGACGCTGGCTTGCCTGAACGCTCGCTCCGAACCCATCTTCCGGACGCAGGTCATCCATCGTCACACCAACTCCGTGCAGTCGGTGCACATCAACAACAACGGGTGGATTGTGTGGGCGGAAGGTGACTTCACGCGTACTGACGTGTGGCTGTACGACGGAACGCAGATACGTCGGCTGAGCGCGGGCGAGCAATGGCGTTTGAACACCCATCCTCGCATCAACAACCGCAACCAGATTGTGTGGCGCTACGACGATGGGACGGTGTCGGACGTGGTGCTGTGGGATAGCGGGATACTGATGAATATCATCCGCAGCGATGGCTCGGTGGGCTTCGGTGCGCCCGACATCAACGACGACGGCTGGGTGGTGACCACCGGTGAGACGCTGGCAACAGGCTACCACGACATCTACGTGTGGAAGCCCGGCGACACCGAACCCGTCAACCTCACCTCCTGGGCGGACTTCGACAGCCAGAACCCGCGCATCAACAACCTCGGGCAGGTCGTGTGGAACGCGGTGGATAGCGATGCCAATCCGCAAATCTTTCTGGCTCACGTGGACGATATGATGAATTACCGCAACCTGACGCAGAATGCGGTGGGCGACGACTACTCCTCACCCGACCTGAACGACAGGGGGCAGGCGGTATGGATGCACCACAACGGCAGCAACTGGAACATCGAGCTGTGGTCTGAGGCAACGGGCGTGGTGCCCCTGACGAACAACACAGGCAACGCCGCCAGCAGCTTCCCGGACATCAATAACCTCGGGTGGGTAGCATACGAGCAGGCAATCCTGTTCCGGAAGTATGACGTGCACCTGTTTGCGGACGGCACACTGATCCCCCTGACCGACAACAGCGGAACCACCCGGAGTTTTCGCATCGCGCTGAACGATCGCGGCGAGATCGTGTGGGTTACCCGCGAGGACATCGGCGGAGTGCGCTACTGGAGTGTGATTCTGGCTCAGCCGGTGCCTGAACCCGCCTCCGGGCTGGCGCTGCTGGGCGGAGTGGCACTGCTGGCATTGCGACGAAGGAAGCGCTGATCGGCTGTTCGGCTTCATCGCACCCCCTCGACCGAAGCCGGTGGAGGGGGTGTTTCATTCTGGCAGGAAGCTGCTTCCGGGCGCGCGAATCTGGCTACAGGAGGCGCCCTATGTCTGAGCAAACTTCTACCCGAACCCGATTCTGCATCACCCCCAGCGACCGCCACGTCCTGCGAGAACTGGCAAAACAGGTGGCGGAGCTGGCAGCGCGACCCTGCGAGGTGGAGAAACGCCACCTGTGGTATCGTCACAATGCGCTGGAACCCACGCGCCCGCTGGTCTTCTGCGACCCCGAAAACGGCTGGAACGAAATCCTGACACCCGATCACCTGCAATGTGAGGGGCGACTCACCAGAGGCTGGGAATGGCATCTGCGGCGTGAAATCTTTTGGGGCTTGCAGATGCGCGACGACCGGGTGATCGAACCCTATTTCAAGGTGGGGCACGTGTATACCGAGACGGACTGGGGGCTTCGGGAGACGCGCATCGGCGGGGAGTGTGGCGGTGCGTGGTGCTGGGAGGCACCTCTGAAGAGCTACGATGACATGCAGAGCCTGCACTATCCGCTGATTACGCTGGACGAGCAAGCCACCGATGAACTGCTTCAGCTGGCACAGGAGACCTTTGGCGACATCCTGCACGTACGTTTGAAGACCAGCTGGTGGTGGTCGTTCGGGATGACGCAAACGCTGGTATACCTGCGCGGGCTCGAGCAGGTGATGTACGACATGGTGGATAACCCCGACGGAGTGCATCGGCTGATGGCGTTTCTGCGCGACGGTCATCTGGCGCGGCTGGAGTTTCTGGAGCGGAACGGACTGCTGTATTTGAACAACGATGGCACTTACGTTGGCTCCGGCGGGTTCGGGTGGACACGTGAGCTGCCCCAAGCGGACTTCAGCGGACACGTGCGCCCGATCGATATGTGGGGCTTCGCCGAGAGTCAGGAAACGGTGGGCATCTCACCCGACATGTTCGAGGAGTTTATCTTCCCCTACCAGCTCTCCCTGCTGGAGCGGTTCGGGCTGAACTGCTACGGCTGTTGCGAGCCACTGGACAGTCGCTGGCATGTGGTGGAGCGGTTTCCGCGCCTGCGTCGGGTGTCTGTCTCGCCGTGGGCAAACGTCGAGGTGATGGCGGAGCGCCTGAGCAGTCGCTACGTCTTCTCGTGGAAGCCCCACCCGGGTGTGCTGGCAACGGATACCTTCGACGAAGAGCACGTGCGCCACACGTTGCGCACTGGGCTGCGTGTACTTCAGCGCAACGACTGCCGGGTGGAAATCATCATGAAAGACTGCCACACCATCCGCAACGACCCTCAGCGGGTCATCCGCTGGGTGCAGATTGCCAAAGAGGAGGCGGAGGCGGTGTAGCCCCTGCTGTTGCTTGCCACCTGTTCCTAATAACACCTTTACTTCCGTCAGGTGCTGTAGGAGGAAAGTCATGGCAATACGCTTGCTGTTATCCGTTTTGCTGGTTCTGTTGCCCGCCTTTGGCAACACGGCGGGAGAGCCGCAGCTGCGGGCTATCTGGATAGACGGGTTCAACGAGGGTATCAAAACGCCGGAGCAGATCGATACCCTGCTGGCGCGCGTTCGGCAGGCGAAGCTCAACGCGGTGGTGGTGCAGGTGCGTAAAAGCGCCGACGCCTACTACAACTCCCACTACGAGCCACGCGCGCGGGACATCGCCGAAGACTTTGACCCACTCGCGTATCTCATCGAGAAGGCGCACAACGGCAAACCCTATATCGAGGTGCATACGTGGCTGAACACGTGCGCCATCGGCGGGAATCGGCATCCGCGCTCCCTGCAGAGCCGCTTCCCCAACTACCTGTCGCTGAGCGACATGGGCGAAGACTACGACGGCGAAGCCACCAAAATCGACCCGGGTCACCCCGGCGCAGCAGACTGGACGTTCCGGCTGTATCTTGACGTGATACGCCATTACGATGTGGACGGCATTCACTTCGATTTCGTGCGCTACGGTGGCGAACGCTGGGGTTACAACCCGGAGAGCGTGCGACGTTTCAACGAACGGCGGGGCAGACCTGACGGTTTTCCGTTCTTCAAGAGCGCACGGTTCAAGCACTGGCGGCGCGATCAGGTGACGGCGCTGGTTCGCAAGACCTACCTGTACGCCTGGACGGTGAACCCGCGTGTGCTGATTTCCGCTGCCACCATCACCTGGGGCAACGGACCGGAGACGGATGACCTCTGGACGCGCTCTGCCGCCTATTCGCGCGTGTATCAGGACTGGCGCAGCTGGATGGAGGAGGGCATCCTCGACTGGAACCTGCCCATGTGCTACTACAACGAACAGCGGCATGCCCGCTGGCTGGACAACTGGATGCGCTTTGTGACAGACCACCAGTACGAGCACTACGCCGCAATCGGGCTGGGCAACTTCCTGAACCCGATCGAGGATACGCTGAAACAGCTGGAGCGTGTATGGCAACCGACCGCACGAGGCAACCGGGCGCGAGGGGTGTGCTTCTACTCCTACGCCACCACCAACACCGACGAACAGGGGAAGGAGGTGAAGCATAACCCCGCCTTCTATGAGACGCTGGGCAACACGTTCAGGGAGTGGTCGCCCGTGCCTGTACCCATGTGGAAGGTCAAGCCGATGCGCGGGCATCTCAAGGGCACACTGCTTTACGCCGATACGCTGGAACCCGCCGAGCACACGCTGGTAACGCTGAAGGGGGTGGGGCAGGAGCGTGAGCAGTATGTGGACGGAACGGGCTTCTTCGGATTCCCGCACCTGCCGCCGGGTGAGTACCGACTGACCTTTCACCTGCGCGATGGGCTGTCCCTTCAGAAGACCGCGCGGGTGCGCGAGGGCGAGGTGAGCACCGTCAACCTCCTTCTGGGGCAGACTGCTGCTCAACGTGTGGCAAAACCCGGTGACCTGTCGCGCGTACCTTCGGGCATGACGGTGCTTATCCCCAGCGCTATGGTTACGCGCGGTATGCTCGACACCTCGGGCGACTTCTCCATTGGCGAGGTGCTGGTGCGCATTCCCGGCGAACTGCCCTTGCCCTTCATCACGGGCGATGTGGTGGCGGTGAAGGGTGTTGTGCAGCGTGAGAACGGCGTACCGGTGCTCACGGACGCCAAAGCGGTGCTGGTGGATATGGTGCCAAAGGGCAGGCAGGGAGGGAGGTACCGTTGACAGACTGGCGGATAGCACAGATTCACCGAGAGCGCCGCACCGGGATGGGAAACGGCGGCTGGTGCTACGACGCCTATCCCGACCTGAAACCCCTGAAGGCGGGCGCCACTATACCTGTCGCGGAGATCGCGGGCAGGGGCGTCATTACGTGCATTCATACCACTTAGCATCTGGTGGATGCCACACCGGAAACCAGAGACCTGACAGAGGCAGAGCGCAGGGCGCTGAGTGCGCGGGGGGTGGTTCTGCTGGCGTACTTCGACGATGCAGCGGAACGGTCCATCTGTGTGCCTCTGGGAGACTTCTTCGCGGATGGCTGTGGGGGGCGCGCACAGCACTTCAGCAGCGTTTTCGTGGAGAAGTCGCCTGAATCGTATATCTGCACACACCCCTCTGCCGCCGTCGCAGGAGCGCCTGAAGCGTTTGTGGCGGAGTAACCTGCAGGAAGAGGCGCCCTGAGCGCGAATCAGAAACTGAATACCACGCTGTGAAGGAGGGAACTGCAATGGCGCGACCGGTCACGTTATTCACTGGACAGTGGGCAGACCTGTCGCTGGAGGCGATGGCACAGAAGGCGAAAGAGTTCGGCTACGACGGGCTGGAGCTTGCCTGCTGGGGCGACCACTTCGAGGTGGACAAGGCTCTGTCGCAGGACGGTTATGTGGAATCGCGCTGGGAGATAATGAACAAGTACGGGCTGAAATGCTTTGCCATCAGCAACCATCTGGTTGGGCAGGCGGTCTGCGACAATATCGACGAGCGACACAAGGCGATTCTGCCGCCGTACGTGTGGGGCGACGGCAAGCCGGAGGGGGTGAAGGAGCGCGCCGTCGAGGAGATGAAGAACACCGCGCGCGCTGCCCGCAAGCTGTTCAACGCCGCGCCGCCAGAGGTGAAAGCGCAACTCAAGCGCGTGGTGGTCAACGGGTTCACGGGCAGCTCCATCTGGCCCTACCTGTACTCCTTCCCGCCAAACCCGCCAGACCTCGTGGAGAAGGGGTTCGCGGACTTCGCTGCGCGCTGGAAGCCGATACTGGACGTGTTTGAGCAGGAGGATGTGTACTTTGGGCTGGAGGTGCACCCGACGGAGATCGCTTTTGACATCGTGACCGCGCAAAAAGCGATTGATGCGCTCGGTGGGCACAGGCGCTTCGGCTTCAACTACGACCCCAGCCATCTGGGCTATCAGGGCGTGGATTACGTCGCGTTCATCCGCACCTTCCGCGAGCGCATCGTGCACGTGCACATGAAGGATGTCTACTGGTCGTCCACACCGCGCCTGTCGGGCGTGTTTGGTGGCCACCTCAACTTCGGGCACCCCGAGCGCTACTGGGACTTCCGCTCGCTGGGGCGCGGCTGCATCGATTTCGAGGGCATCATCCGGGCGCTCAACGAAATCAACTATCAGGGACCGCTGTCGGTGGAGTGGGAGGACAGCGGTATGGATCGCGAGCACGGTGCTAAGGAGGCTGCCGCCTTCGTGAAGCGCATGGACTTCGAACCGTCGCGCATCGCGTTCGATGCCGCGTTTGCCGAAAAGTAGATTCGCATGGCGGAAGGCAGTTCAGGCTCTCACACCACCCGAGAGCCTGAACTGCTGGGTGCCGGTTTCAGGAGGTTGTCCGTCAAAGTCTGTCGCTATTCGTCACCGATTTCGCCAAAGTTGCGCACGAGGATGCCGAAGTCGAACAGCGTCACCTCTTCATCACCGTCCAGGTCGGCATCGGCGTTCCATCCGGTGTCACCCTGCATCGTGCCAAAAGCAGCCACCAGGCTTCCGAAGTCGAAGAGGGTCACTTCGTTATCCCCGTCTACGTCGCCGTTGATGAGCGAGACCGTAAGGTTGACTTCCCCTGACAGGTTCACCGACGACACCACCCGGCGTAGCCAGTGGTTCGCTTTCACTGCCACATCGTATGCGCCCTGCAGGTCCACCGGAAGTTCGATGACACCGTTTTCGTCCGGGGAGCGTTGGTAGGTGCGCAGCGGGGTCGTCTGACCCACCGGGCGAATCTGCACCTGCGCCGTGCGTGTGGAAGCGTCACCGGTGAAGTCTCCCAGGATCACGCGCGTGCGAAGGAGAGTGGTGTTTCGGCGCACAACAAGCGTCACCTGCGCGGGGGGCAGGTCGTTGCCGATCAGGTGGTAGCGTCTGGGGCTGTCTGTGGCTACCAGTGTATTGGGCTTTATCCAGAGCGGGTCGTCCTCGCTGGACAGACGCAGGGGGATTTGCGTGCCATCGGGTGCGTCTGCTGACACGCGCAAGTACACATGACCGACGAAGAATGCGCCTGTTTGCGAAGACCCTCCGGGCGCCATTACCACCCAGAGGGCACCCGAATCGCAGAAGGTATCGTGGGCGCCATCCAGTGGCTTCATCAGGTTCGCGCGCATGGGGGCGGTGTCGGGCGACACCGCTACCTTCACCGCGCTGTTCAATGCTCGGGAAGTTACATCGCTGTGCCAGAAGGCATTGTTCTCCGGCTGGAGCCTGTCTGGCGTCTGCACTGACAGATGTGGGTGCACAACCGACAGGTACGCGCTGAGCAGATACCAGCGAGTGACGGAACCGCCGCCGGCGAATTGGTAGCCAACCGTCACCCGAACAAGTTCGCCGGGAGCCACCTCCAGGGTAGTTACTGGTTCAGAGGGCGAGTGAGGGGTAGGAGTATCGTTGAACGCCTGCGCTCGCGACAGGTCGAGAAAAAGTCGAGGCTGAGCGAGCACCGCCGTGCACAAGCCAGCGATCATCAGGATCACGAACTGCGCCAAGAGAATGCGTCGTCGCATCGCCATCCTCCTATTCCCTGCGTGGGTCATACAGGTCTATGGTTCCATCTGGCGTCCACGTCTGCTCGAAACGGAGCCACTTCGCATGTCCGTCCACGAAGCCGTAGTTAGCACCACCCAGATGCCATGTCATTGCCAGCTCCTGCTCGGGAAGCAGGAACGTGCCGCAGTCGTTCGGATATCGCCATGCGCCCGCATGGAAGTGGTCGCCAAGCGTGTTGGTTGCCATCTCGGCAATGTAGATGGTTCGTGAGGGCGACCGGATGGAGCCCAGCGAGTTGAAGCCAGTGCAGTTGGTGGTCAGCTCGTCCACCTCTAGGCGAGGCAGCATCCAGAAATTCGTGCCGTAGCTGGTTTTGCGCGTGTTGCGAAAGCCGGGCAGCGGGCGCTCCCAGTTGACGCTGGGGTCGCTGGGACAGCGGTAGAGCAGTCGGGTGCGCGTGTAGGGTTGCAGGGAGTTCAGCCACACCCACGCCGCGTTGGTGCCGGTGTGTGAGTCCAGCGGAAAGCGCTCATCGTAGTCCTGCACATACATCGCCACCGCCAGTCCCATCTGCCGCATGTTGCTCAGGCAGACGGAGTGGCGTGCCTTCTCCCGCGCCTGCGCGAAGACCGGCAGAAGTATCGCAGCGAGAATCGCGATAATAGCGATGACAACGAGAAGTTCTATCAGCGTGAAAGCGCTGTCGCGCTTGTTCCCGAACATGCCTGTCACCTCCAGTTACGCAAGGGGGGACAGGCGCTCCCCCCTTGCCTGAGTATTTAGCGGCTGCGCCGTCGGCGAGCCAAGCCGAGCAACCCCACGCCTGCCGCCAGTGCCGTCAGAGTGGCTGGCTCAGGAACAGGCGTCAGCTGCAGGGTGTACACCACGGAGTCCTGCAGCGGCGTGCCGCCATAGGCTATTCCGTTGACCAGCTGGAACTGGAACAGCGACGGCGGTCTGAATCGCTCGGTTGCAAAGATGATGTGGCGATGCACCGCCTCCGGGTTGTCGGGGTCAAAGACCAGGGTGAGCTCTCCCGGCGTACCTCTGCCGAAGACGGGGTCTACTTCGCCTTCCACCACCCCAAACAGCCCGGGGGTGATGTACCACTGCTTAATCGTTACCTGCCGAAGCAGTGGTTCATGCTCATGGTCGGGCTCGCCCTCGTGATGTTTGAGGGCGAAGTCCAGTCCCACGTCCACCACGTAGAAGCCCAGCCCGGTCGGCTCCATGGATACCGTCAGCCAGAACGGCGGGTGGGTGATCTCTTCCGGACCCAGCAGGACAAGCTCATCGCCGATGTAACCCAGTAGCAGGTCGCCTTCGTGACCGTGCTCCTGCGCCCACGCGGTGATGGCGAATGCCATCAGCAGCGCAATCGCAAGGCTGTTCAGAAGTCGTTTCAACGCTACTTCCTCCTTTCTGGATAGAGTTTAGTCGCTGTCCTCCCCCACTCGGGCATAGGACACAAGCACTGCGTATAGATCGTGCAGGTTGACCGTGCTGTCGCCGTTGAGGTCAGCAGACGAAAGACCTCCGCCAAAGTGCTGTGCCACGTGTTGCAGGTCAATGGAATCGATGCGATCGTCCTCGTTGGTGTCTCCCAGATATGGGAAGGTCAAGTTCATCTGCTGTGCACCGCCGAGGTTTCGCGACACCCTCACCGAAAGGTGCTTCTCCAGTTTGGCACCGATATGTGCATTGCCTGAGCCGTTCAGCGCCACGAGGTAGGCATAGATAGCCCATGGGTTGATGGGCTGTTCAGCGGTGGACCGCGTCGTCCCGTTCTGGGATGCGCGAACGCGCAACCAGAGACCGTAGACCGCCCCGGTGTAAAGTGGCGATGGCAGAACCTGCCCGAAGAAGCGCGGAGGATTGCCTGCCACCATGTAGATGCGGTAGACGGTTGACATATCCATCAGGGGATTGCCCCGGTCGTCGCGTCCGTTGACCGCGCGCAGGTCAAACAGATACACGCCTGGCGCCGAGGCACTGAAGATGAAATGATGATGCGGAGTGCCGAGGTAGGGCAGGTCGAAGTAGTTGGGTGTGTTGCCACTGCTGAACACCGTGCCGATGCCCGACTTGGTACCTGTCAGCCCCGGCGAGATATATACCTGCACCACGCGACACCGCTGGAGCATGAAACCTGGTGCCCCGTCCGGCACGAAGAAATCCATGCCCACGTCCAGCAGATAGCGGTTCTGCGTCGGCATGACCATCGGCCGTACGGGGTGCACCTCGGGTTGCATCACTCTCAGGCTCCCGTTCTCATGACCGTACAGCAGGTCCAGATCGTGCTGGGCGAGAGCTGGGACATTTGTGAAAATCAGCACTGCCGACCAGATTGCTGCGAACAACGGAATGCGTCTCATTGTCCAACCTCCGTCTGCAAGCTCTGCCCGCCCGCGGAGGACGGGCAGAGCCATGTTCACGGTGCTAGCGTCGTATGCGTCGCCACAGCAGACCCGCGAGCCCAATGCCGAGAACCGCCATTGTGGAAGGCTCCGGTACGGGTTGCAGGTCGAAGTGGAACACGCCCGAATCGCGCAGTGGAGTGTACCCAGGCGACGTGTTCAGGTCGATCAGCCGGAAACTTGCCGAGTAGACACGCATCGGCGAACCGAAGGGCAGGGCGAATACCGGATGGAAGGCGAAGCTATCGCCCTGACCGATTTCGTACACCTGCCCAACCTGCTCCAGGATGCGCGTGCCATCTGGGAGGAGGATGAGCAGACCCGGCGTGATGTCCACCAGCTGCAGCCCTACTCGCGCCTGACCCAGTGTCCCCCTCCAGCGACCAGCCGAGCTGTTGTACAGGCGCTGAATGCGCTCATCGGATGAACCCGCCAGCACGCCGGTGGGCTGTATCAGCAGGTTGCTGTATTCCATCTCCATTGGGTCCAGCCCCGTGCGATAGTGCCCGGCAAAAACGCCCGAGGCTGGACGCATGTAGATATATTCCTGTCCGGTTGGACGCTGGTAGAGCTCCGGCAGGCGATTGTTGGTGTTCGTGTTCATCACGATTGGGCTGCTGGGGCTTCCGCTGTACGACCACACGCCAATCGGATGATAGTGTTCGGTGCCCGGCGTGTAGTGTGCCAGCAGTAAACTGAGCCTTCCGTAGTTTGGGTTGCTCAGTCCTGCGTAAGTGCCCCTTGGAAGGGTGTTCCAGCCGTCCACGCCGATGAAGTACACATCAAACGCTCGCGCGGTTGTCGCGAGTACCAGACCGGCGGCTATCGCCACCAGTACGGTCACGAACCGGAAAGCAGACATTTGTATCCTCCTTTGCCAAATTAGAAATGTTTCAGGAATGCTCCAGATCGGAAAGTTGACGTGATATCACGTCGAACGCCAGCACGTGCGCAGGCGCCCGATCACGGTCAGCGGGACTTTCTAATCAGGCAGAAGGAGGAGCGCGAGAAGGGGAAACGTTGTGGCGAGACAGGGTATGTGGAACCTCGGAGGCAGGACGATAGCCCTCATCCTCCAGAGGCGGGACGACCTCCACCGACGCCGTGCGGACTTCCGTGACCGTGTTGCCAAGCGAGCAAATGGCGCAGGGCGTGTCGTGGGCGACGAAGGAAGAGTAGACTGGCGTCTCGTGCTGAGGCGAAGACGATTCGTGGCAGTGCAGGTGCACGGACGGCACAAACACCTGCATAACAAGCCACAGCCATACAAACACGCTGTGGCGAGCCAGAAAGCCGACTGTAGAATCTCTTCGCTTCAACGCAAGTGCCTCATGGTTGCGTTTGTAGCAAGATTTTACCAGCGGTATTGCGAACTTGTCAAGGAGATTCGCGGGGGGAACACGTAACATTTTCGTAAAATTGCGCTGGGAGCAGCGCACAACGAGGGAACAACGTGCTGGCACAGTTATCTATCCAACGCATTTTCGGTCCCGAGCATTCCGGTGGGCGTTACAAGCACGCTCCATCCATCACCCAGCTGGCAAACGGCGACCTGTATCTGGTCTTCTATGCGGGTGCCGATGAGTACTCGGAGGATACCGCCATCTACGGCACGCGCCTTCCGAAGGGCAGGAGGTCATGGACGCGACCATCAGCAATAGCCAACGCGCCGTACCAGCCGGAGGGAAATCCGGTGGTCTGGCAGGCGCCCGACGGCAGGGTGTGGCTCTTCTACGTGTTGCGGCTGGGTGCCACCTGGTCCACCTCGATTATCGTCGCCAAACTCTCCAGCGATGGAGCGCGTACGTGGTCGGACACGACGGTGGTCAGTCCGGTGCCGGGCATGATGGTGCGCAATCACCCGCTTGCGCTCAGTGGAGGAGATATCCTGCTTCCGGCATACTACGAGGTAGGGGATGACCCCGATTCCGTATTACCAGAGACATGCTCTACCTTCTTCCTCTTCGACGCGACGAAGCGTACCTGGACGGAGACCAACCGGGTGCGCTCCCGACTGGGCAACCTTCAGCCGGCGGTGGTGCCAATCACCTCTCAGCATCTGGTGTGCTTTTGCCGGGCAGGGGGCAGTTATGAGGACGTGAAAGACCGGCGCATCGTGCGGGCGGAGTCGCGTGACGGAGGACGCACGTGGAGCGCAGGGACCGATACCGAGTTCAAGAACCCCAACTCGGCGGTGGAGTGCATCCGCCTGAAAAACGGGCATATCTTGCTCATCTACAACGATTCGACCGCCGAGCGCACTCCGCTGACCGCTGCCATCTCTACCGACGGCGCCCGGACGTTCCCACATCGTCGCAATCTGCTGGAGGGGAACGATGCCTTTGCGTATCCCAGCGCCGTGCAGACCGAGGACGGCAAGATACATCTGGTGCTGAGCGCCCAGGGTCGCACGGTCATTCTGCACGTAGTGTTCGAGGAGAAAGACATCGTTGGGCGCTAGACCTGCACCTGCGCGTAGCGCAGTTCGCGGGTGTCGTCCGCTGTCCCGAGAAGGTGCATCGTGCGCGACGGGGCACTGCCTCCACGCTCGGTAGCGGTGAAGAACACACGGAACGGGCGCTGGAGGGGGATACGCTGAGGCGCTCCTTTGCGCGGCAGAACCGGCACTAGCGCGGTGAGCCACTCGCCCTGAGCGGAGGTTGCGCTGAACACCACGAACAGCCTGCGTCCGTCGGTGGAGTGGAAGCGTGCGTACTGAGGGATGTCGCCGTCCAATCCCTCGCCGCCCAGCATCAGCGTTTGCTTCGCGGTGACGTGCCCCTCGCGGATGGTGCAATGCTCCAGCGAGGTGCGCAGGGGCAGGTTCGGGAAGTATCTGTCGCGCAGGAGGGGCGTGGTCTGCTGGCGCAGATAGAGAACGTGGGCGCCTCCTGAGGCATCCAGCCAAAGGTCGAGATTGGTGATGTGCCCGCCAGTCGCATCGACGGTGTCTATCTCTACCGGTGGGCGGAAAGGCTCTGTCAGCGCGTCGGTAGTCCAGGTGAAAAAGAGTCTTCGGAAGACGTAGTCCCACTCGTGCTGAGTGCGTTCGCGTTTGTATCGGCGCCACTCCTCCACAGGCTCCACAATGTCGCCGATGGCAAGCACAAAGGCTTTGCGGTCTCGCAACAGCACCTGCGGATAGCAGGCGCGGATGGGGAAGGAGATGACGCCGGGCGCATCCCATCGCCCGTCGCTTTTCATCAGGGCGTAGTGGTACTCGCTGGTCTGCGCGTCGATGTGCAGGAGCAGGATTTCTCCGCGTTGCCCGTCCGCTGCGATGCCACGGTACGAGTGGTCGGTGAACCTGGCGGCAGGCGGGAAGGGTGGGAGGTGCGTTACCGGTGCCAAGAAGGTGCGTTGTGAGAACTCCAGCAGGCGCGGCTCGCATCTCTCGTATCGTGTGCCTGCGGGCGTTGTAGAGGTGTTCAACGACAGGAAAACGCGATGACGTGGAAGTACCACCAGCGGACAGGGTTCGCGCTCGCGAAAGTCCGGTGGCTCCCATGCCATCTGCCATCCGCCAGCAGGAGTACGCCGAAAGAGCCGGGGGCGCGTATTGCACAGCGGAGGCACATCCCTCCCCGTTTCCATGATGCTGACGAAGACCTCGTCCTGAGTGCGCGCAATGAGTGGTGCACCAAAGCACCACAGGGGACCGGAGCCGTTGTTGGGCGGCTCACAGTCTGCAATGGTCTCTTCCGTCAGCACTCGCATCGCCGTGTCCTCCATGCTCCGCACACTGGTAATAGCTTCGGGTACAGGTGGGCGTTTTCCCGTTTCGGAAGGCAAAAACCGGTAGTTTTGTCACCACTTTGGTACGCATTTTGCAACTTACAGGGGTGCTAGCGAAAAAAGAGGTGCTGTAAGAGACAGCGCCCTGCGAAGCGAAAAACTTTCATGCTAAGGAGTGAGTGTCATGAGAACGCGAAAAGGCTTTACGCTGGTGGAACTGCTCGTGGTAATCGCTGTGGTGGCGATCCTGTCGTCCATCCTGATGCCAGTATTCGGGCGTGCCCGCGCCGCCGCCCGCAGCACGGCTTGTGTGAGCAACCTGCGCCAGATCGGTCAGGCATTTGCCATGTATGCGCAGGACTGGGAGGGCAGCCTTCCCTCTGCCATGCCCTACGCGGTGGTGGCGCCTGAGGGACGCGCGTGGATGCCCGCGCTGATGCCCTACGTGAAGGACGCAAGGATATGGATATGCCCGGAGAACACGATGCCGGTACCCAGCTATGCCTATAATACGTTCCTCGGTTTTCCGAGGATAATGGGCATGGGTTACGGAAACAGCGGTTTGACGATGGATACGATCTCGGTGCCCGCGAACACCTTTCTGGCGTTTGACACGCCGAACAATCGCGCTGATGCCAACAACCTGAACGGCGGTATGGGCAGTTACATGATATACGTGATGCCCGGGCAGCTGGCGGAGCGCCATCCCAACTGGGAGTCGGCGTACCGTGAGCGAGCGCCGTGGCAGAAGCCTCGTCATCAAGATGGCAACAACGTGGTGTTTGCAGACGGTCATGTGAAGTGGGTGCGACTGGCAGTGCAAAGCCCGTGGCGCATCAGCCAGTTTAACCCTCTGCAGGCGCCATGACAACCGGCTTACCGTCCTGCACCATCCTCCTCCTCTCCTCCCGCGAGGCGCCGGCTAACACCGGCGCCTTGTTACTGTAGCGGTGTCTGTACCACCTGTCCGATGGTCTTGTCGACGGGCAGCCCGGCGAAGCGCGACTGGGCGTGCAGGGTGACGACCGAACCTTTCGGCACGGCAGGAAACCGGAAGAGAACGCCTTCATCGTCTACGGCGGTCGCGTCGGTGTTTTTGCCCGGCTTTGCTCGCAGAACGAAGATGCCCACATTGCCGTTTGGATACAGCACATGCGCCGAGCAAGTGTAGGTGAAGCCTGAGCGCGGCTTGCTGCGGGTGGTCAACCGCACATGGAGCCTGCCGTTGTCGCAGCGCAGTTCGCCGCTGCTGAAGTCGCCCGGTGCCTGCAGCTCGCGCAGCAGGTCCTCCTCGTCGGGTTCTTCCCAGAACAGGCTCTCTTTCGGGCGCAGTGCCATCATCACCGGCTGTTCGGTAAACAGCTCGTTGGTGCGCACGAAGCTCTGAAGGAACCGCGCCATCATGCGCGTCTGTGAGGCGTGTGCCTTGATCGCCTCGTGCTTCAGCATCTGCTCAATCACGGTCAACTGGCGTTTCTTCCAGTGCAAGCCGATGTGGAAATAGGCGGTGGGTGGTGTCAGCGGCTGATCGGTGTGCAGTCCCATCGGCTGGGGCCAGTCGCCGCAGTGTACGAGATAGTATCGCAGAACCACATGCTGAGCAAAGCCAATGCCCTGCAGGCGCAGTCGTGCCAGCGCAGTCTGCACGAACAGGGCGGTGGCGGAATGGTCGGGATGGTCATCGGCAGGATGGGTGACGTATACATGGGTGGGCACCGTGCGTCGCAGGACAGTCTCGACATCGCGCAGCACGTTCTGCCCGGCGTATGAGACGCCCGGCTGGAGAGTGTCGCGGTAGGGGTTCATATCCGTCTCGGTGTAGTAGGAGCGCAGCGGGTTCGCCGGCGTCCAGTTCGTCTTCCACAGCGCGTACAGACCCCGGTCCGGATAGCCGAGGAACGTCACGCGCCAGTCTTCCAGTCCCAGCAGCCGCATGGCGCGGCGCGCTTCCCTCTGGCGCAGCTCTCCGAACTGGATGTGTTGCTGAGGGGTGGGCTTGGACTGACGAAACTGCCGCTCGACCGCCAGCCGGAAACCGTCCCCGTTTGTCATGAACACGACCCATACCTGCGCCCCCGACCGACGCGCTTGCTGAATAATACCCGCGCAACCCAGCGATTCGTCGTCGGGGTGAGGAGCGAAGATGAGCACCCGGTCTCCAGCATGGTGAGGCGCCATATCTGCAATAGCGTGGATGGCGGAGTCGGGCAGAGCTTTGGACTGGCGGTAGAAGCTGGCGCCCCTATCGGCGAAGTACAGCCCGCCAATCATCCACAGAAGCCAGAACACCCATTTCACTTTACCGTGTCTCACGTGCGAACCAATCCCCCACATCAAACAAATCAGCGAAGGATGGCGGAGAGGGTGGGATTCGAACCCACGAGGCTCATCGCCTGCCGGTTTTCAAGACCGGTGCCTTCAACCACTCGGCCACCTCTCCGCAGACGGTGTGCCTGAAGAATGCGGTGACGGATATGGCATGATTTAGATTAACATATGCGGCGGCTGTTCGTCAACTCGCTGAAGGCTGCAGAGGCGCCCGAGAGCGCCTCTGCTTGTGCTGGGTGGAATGGAAGGCGTGCAGATGTTACGTCTCGTGCTCCTCGTAGCGCTGTTTCAACGAGGC
>CAKZNX010000096.1 GCA_937132045.1 uncultured bacterium | reverse complement strand
TGTCATTGCGAGGAGCGCAGCGACGAAGCAATCCCCTTCGTATCCCGTAAGCCGTGGGGGATTGCTTCGCCTGCCGGGAGGCAGGCTCACAATGACACCGTGTGCCTGTCGTGTCATTGCGAGGAGCGCAGCGACGAAGCAATCTCCTTCGCTTTCCTGTGCCTGTTTGTCGGCTCACCGGGAGGTTCGCCCTTTATACGTGATGGTGCTTTTCAGGGAATGCGCAAGACCGCTCCCGTACTCGCGCTGGTCGCCATCGCCGCATACCGACGCAACCAGCCTTCTGGTATCTCTCGCTTCAGCGGCTTCCACTCCCGGCGACGGCGGTGCAGCTCCTCCTCGCGGACCTTCACCTCCAGCTTCCCCTCGGGAATGTTGATGACGATGATGTCGCCCGGCTGGAGCAAGCCAATCGGTCCGCCCTCTGCCGCCTCCGGTGAGACGTGACCGACGCACGCTCCGCGTGTACCGCCCGAGAACCGCCCGTCGGTAATCAGCGCCACCTTGTCGCCGAGGCCCTGCCCCATGATGTAACTGGTAGGAGCAAGCATCTCCTGCATGCCCGGTCCACCCCGTGGTCCTTCATAACGAATGACCACCACATCGCCCGTCTTCACCTTTCCGTTCAGGATACCCTCACACGCCTCTTCCTGACTCTCAAAGATGACAGCAGGACCTTCGAACACCAGCATTTTCGGGTCGACGCCTGCAGTCTTCACCACCGCTCCCTCTGGAGCAAGGTTGCCGAACAGCACCGTCAGTCCGCCGGTTTGCGAATACGCCCTCTCCAGCGGACGAATGCAGTCGGGATCCAGTATCTGCGCGTCCGCGATGTTCTCGCCGAGGGTCTTACCGGTTACCGTCAGGCAGTCCAGATGTAATAGCCCGTCCACGCGCGTGAGTTCCTTCAGGATGGCGCTGATGCCGCCTGCCAGCTCCACGTCCTCGATGTGGTAGTGACTGCTTGGTGAGACTTTACAGATGTTGGGTGTACGGCACGACAGGTCGTTGATGCGCTTCAGGTCGTAGTCGATGCCTGCCTCGTGCGCTATCGCCAGCGTGTGAAGCAGGGTATTCGTGGAACCACCCATCGCCATGTCCAGCACGAAGGCGTTGTCGATGCTCTGGCGGGTCACGAGGTCGCGCGGCTTGATGTCTCGGCGCACCAGCTCCATGACGGCGAACGCAGCCCTTCGGAAGAGCTCCACACGCGCCGGGTTCAGGTGCTCTCGCGTGCCCGCCAGAACGGTGCCGTTGCCGGGAAGCGCCATACCCAGCGCCTCGCAGAGGCAGTTCATCGAGTTGGCGGTGAACATCCCCGAGCATGAACCGCAGGTCGGACAGCCGAAATCCTCCAGCATCTTCAGCTGGCGCTCGTCGATCTGTCCCGACTTGTATGCGCCCACACCCTCGAACACGGAGATAAGGTCCACCACCCTGCCGTCTGGGGTCTTGCCTGCTGCCATCGGTCCGCCCGATACGAACACGGTAGGGATGTTCACCCGCATTGCCGCCATGAGCATCCCCGGCACAATCTTGTCACAGTTGGGGATGCACACCATGCCGTCGAAACAGTGCGCGCGCACCATCGTCTCCACCGAATCGGCAATGAGCTCGCGGCTGGGCAGAGAGTACTTCATGCCGGCGTGCCCCATGGCGATACCATCGTCCACCCCGATGGTGTTGAACTCGAACGGCACGCCCCCTGCCTCGCGGATCGCCTGCTTCACAATCTCACCTACGCGGTTCAGGTGTACGTGTCCGGGCACAATCTCTACGAACGAATTGCACACAGCGATGAACGGTTTGTCCATGTCCTCGTCGCGCACACCTGTCGCCTTCAGCAACGAGCGATGAGGCGCACGCTCGAAACCCTTTTTGATGATGTCACTGCGCATCGGTTCACCTCGTGCGTAACAGCCTTCTCGTGCTTACAGCATACCACGATTCCGGCGAGGTGCGCAGGTGCAGGAGTGCGCTTTGTCCGTCACGAACGGAGCTTCGGTAGCGCCGTATGCTTCAGGAGGGACGCCGGTGACACCCGTTTTCCGATGGCAGCAGGTTTCCAGCGAACGAGGAGAACTGCCTGTACCGCCTGGCTCGGATCAGCAGACGCTGTGCCTCGTCGGGGACATCGACCGCAACGGTCTACCCGACATCCTGATAGGCTGTCGCAATGCACCTCCGGCGCTGGTGTGGTACCGGCAGCAACCCAGAGGACGATGGCGTGTGTTCGTGATTGAGGCAGACTCCATCCCGCTGGAGGCGGGCGGCGCTCTGGCGGACATCGACGGGGATGGCTACCCGGACATCGTGGCAGGCGGAGACTATCGCTGTGACGTCGTGTACTGGTGGGAGAACCCCTACCCCCGCTATCAGCCAGATCAACCCTGGAAGCGATACACCATCAAATCAGGCATCGGCAACCAGCACCACGACCAGCTTTTCGGCGACTTCGACGGCGACGGGAAGCCCGAACTGGTGTTCTGGAACCAGGGTGCGGGCAAGCTGTTCTGGGCGCCCATTCCCAAAGACCCCCGCGCTGGCGAATGGAGGCTGGAGGTTCTCTTCGAAGGCGCTGGGGAAGGGCTGGCAAAAGCGGACATCGACGGTGACGGACGAGATGAGCTGCTGGCAGGCGGACGCTGGTTCGACTGCGAACGTGGCAGATGGACACACACCCTGATCGACGCATCGCAGACACACCCGCGCATCGTCGCGACGGACTTCGATGGCGACAAACGGGTAGAGGTGGTGATGGTGCCCGGCGACGGCGTCGGTGCGCTGAAGCTGTATCGCTTTACAGGAGATCCCCGCCGACCGGAGAACTGGCAGGCACGTTCGCTGCTACCGCACGACGTGGTGCACGGGCACACGCTGGCAGTGGCAGACTTCGACGGCGACGCCAAACCCGACCTTTTCTGCGCGGAGATGCGCCGCTGGACGCAGGGGGACGATAACCCGCAAGCGCACGCCTGGGTGCTGCTAAACGATGGTACGGGCGGCTTCCACGTGGTGGAGGTTGCCCGCGGCGAGGACTGGCATGAGGGGCGTGTGGCGGACATCAACAGCGACGGATTACCTGACCTCGTGTGCAAACCCTACAACTGGCGCACGCCACGACTGGATATCTGGCTAATGCGGGACGACCGCTGAGCTTGCATTTGGACGAGCCGATGTGCCACAATAAACAGCCTTCGGGCGCACAAATTCACAGGCGGAGAAAATGCAGGCGAAGTCCAACGACCTCAAGCAACTCGGGGCGCAGCTGAAGCCCTACACACGACCGATTACATGGCGCAGCCTACTGCAGATAACCAACACCTACATCCCTTTCTTCACACTGTTCTACCTGTCCGTGCAAGCCTCGCACGCACACTGGGCGTTTACCATTCCGCTGAACGTGCTGGCTGGTCTGTTTCTCGTACGCATCTTCATCATCCAGCACGACGCCGGACACGGTTCTTTCTTTCCCAAAAGGATGTGGAACACCTGCGTGGGGTTCATCTCCAGCATACTCACCATGGTGCCCTACGCCGCGTGGCAATACACCCATGCCCTGCACCACTCCACGAGCAGCAACCTTGACAAACGCGGGGTGGGCGATGTGTACACGATGACGGTGGACGAGTACGTAAACGCCACCCGCTGGCAAAGGTTGCGCTACCGGGTGTTCCGCAACCCGCTGGCGATGTACCTGATCGGACCGTTTCTGGTATTCATGCTGGGATATCGTATACCCATGGGCACCGCTCGGCAGAAGCCGCCGCTGTTCCGCAGTGTGATGTACACCAACGTCGGCATCGCACTGTACCTCGTGGCGATCGTGGCGCTGTTTGGCTGGAACGCGCTGTGGACGGTGTATCTGCCTATCCAGTATGTCGCCAGCGCCGTGGGGCTGTTCCTGTTTTACGTACAGCACCAGTTCGAGGACACCTATTGGGAGCGAGACCCGCGCTGGGAGTTCCTTCGGGCAGGGCTGGAGGGAGCGTCCTACCTGCGCCTCCCGCGCGTCCTGCAGTGGCTGACGGGCAACATCGGCTTCCACCACGTACACCATCTGGCACCACGCATCCCAAACTATCTGCTGGAAAAGGCGTATCGCGAGATACCCATCCTGCAGATGGCTCCCACACTGAGCCTGAGGGACGCGGTGAAGGTGGCATTCGCCGACCTGCACCTGTATGACGAGGAGCGCAGGCACCTGGTGGGTTTTCGCGATGTGGCGCCTTTGCTGAAGCAGACGAACGGTCCGCAGTTACCGACGCACTCGGTGAACGGTGCTGCCTCTCAATAGCCCTGATTATAGCGCCAGCGAAGTCGCGGACTGAGCCGTTCTGAAGCCGTCGCCCTATCGCTGGCGCATTTTCACCAGAGGCAAATCTCCCGTCGTGTTGAGAGACGCTGGCTTCAAGCCCCCAGCACCAGCTCCTCCATCGCGTCGCGCAGTCCGCTCAGCGTCTCCACGTCGTGCGCCTCCAAATAACACCGGATCAGCGGTTCCGTTCCTGAAGCACGCACCAGCACCCATGCATCGTTTTCCAGCAGCAGCTTCACACCGTCGATGCTGTTGGTGCCCACCACATGCAAACCGTTCAGATTGGCGGGAGGCTCTTCGCGGAAGCGTCGCATCAGCTCGGCTTTGGTCGCCTCCGTGACGTGCAGGTCAATGCGCTGGGTGAGGTACATGCCCGTTTTCTCGGTCACCTGAGCCAGCGCGCCTTTCAGTGTGGTGCCCTCTTTCGCCACCATTTCCGCCATCAGCAGGTCGGCGAGGATACCGTCTTTTTCGGGAATGTGCCCAGTAACGCTCAAGCCGCCGCTCTCCTCGCCGCCCACCAGCGCACCCGTCCGCGCCATGGTGCTACCCACCCACTTGAAACCGACCGGCACCTCGTGCACGGTGATGGCGCCGTGGCTATTGGCGAGGGCGTCCACCTGATGCGTTGTGGCGACCGTTCGCACCGCATGCCCGCTGGCAGGCTGTAACTTGCGCAGGAGGTACCACAGCGTGAGCACGATGACCTGATTTGCCGTAATCATTTCCCCGTCCGCGTCCACCACCCCGAAGCGGTCGGCGTCGCCGTCCGTTGCCAGCCCGATGTGCGCAGCGGTCTCCCGCACCCGCTGGCTGAGCAGAGCGAGGTTCTGGGGGTTGGGGTCGGGCAGTGAACCGCCGAAGGCAGGGTTTCGCTCGCCCTTAATGGTCTCTACCTGCGCACCGATCTCTCGCAGAAAGCCGTCGACGTAACCACGCCCGGTGGCGTACAGCGGATCGTAAACCACCTTCAGTCCGGCCAGAGCGCGCGTGTCCAGTATCTCGTGCAGGTGCTCGAAGTAGTCGGGTTTCGGGTCTACCACCTGCTTGAGAGAGGGGTTGCCGTCGCGTTTCACCGTCTCCCGGTGCTGAAGGCAGCAGGCAATCTGCTCCTCGATGGCGTCGGTGGTCTCGGGCAGGGCGGGATGGCAGGCTTCCGGGATGAACTTGATGCCGTTGTACTGGGGCGGGTTGTGCGATGCGGTCAGCATGACCGCTCCAGCCAGCCCTCTCGCGCGGATGGTGTACACCGTCACCGGGGTAGGTGTGTCGCGGTCGGTGACCAGCGCAGGGATTCCGTTAGCCGTCAGCACGTCTGCAATGGTGTCTGCAAACAGGTCGGACAGCAACCGCGCATCGTAACCGATGACGATGCCGCGCTCTGCATGCC
Source organism: uncultured bacterium (assembly GCA_937132045.1). GTDB lineage: Bacteria > Armatimonadota > HRBIN16 > HRBIN16 > HRBIN16 > HRBIN16. The sequence continues at coordinate 4,378 of CAKZNX010000096.1, read as the reverse complement.
CGAGCGACTTCACGTAGTTCGCGATGGCTTGCGCCACGATCGCCACGTTTTCGAAGGTGAACTCGCGCGCCATCACGGCGCGCCAGCCGTCTGTGCCGAACTTGATGCTCGCGCTCACTGATACGTACCCTCCCTATTCAGGCGTCTTTGCGGTTCGCGTTGGCTTGATTTTCAGCACCTCATGCGCCGCCGCCAGCACATCCTCCTCCTTCACCGCGAACAGATGCTGGTGAATCAGCTCCTGCGTGGGACGCGCACCTTCGGGCAGAGGCACGGTCACCGCACGATGGCAGTCGTGGTTGTGCGCCCAGCGCTGGAACTTGTGTGGTGCGAAAACCGCGACGGTGGGCGTTCCCAGCGCCACGGCTGCATGTATCATTCCCGTGTCGTTGCCCACCAGCAGGTCTACCTCTTTCAACAGCGCCAGTGCTTCGCGCAGAGTGGTACGCCCCACCATGTTCAGAGCGCCGTCCTTGAACGACGACGCCACCTGCTCGGCAACGTCCTGTTCGTTGCTCGCCCCCAGCAGAATCACCTGAAACCCGTAATCTTTCTGCAGCCGCTGAGCAACTGCGATGAACCCGTCGGTGCGCCATCGCTTCACATAGGCGTCGTTCGAGCCCGGCTGCACCAGCAGAATCGGCGAGCGCAGGTCAATACCCTCTTTTTCCAGTCGGTCGCGAATGGCGGCGTGCTCCTCAGGGGACAACCACAGCTCCATTTGCCTGCCCTGTGCGGGGGCATCGCAGGCGGCTGCAACATCCAGCAGGTGCAGAATTTCGTGCTTGGGAGGCTCGTAAGGCACGCGCGTGGTGAGAAGAAAGCCTCTGCCCTCGGTATCGAACCCCACGCGTTGCGGTATGCGCGCCATGAAAGCCAGCACCGCACTGCTCAGCGACCGGTTGAACAACACCGCCAGGTCGTACCTCTTTTTGCGCAGGTAGCGCCACATCTCGAGGTCGGCACGACGGCGCGCGACCACCGGGCGAGCGTGATACTCCTGTACGTACGGACAGCCGCGCAGAAGGTCCTTCGCCAGCGGGTTCGACAGCAGGGTGATGTGCGCATTCGGATAGCGCGCGGCGATGGCACGCATCGCCGGCACCGCCACAACGGTGTCGCCCAGATACCGTGACTTGGTCACGAGAAGAATGCGCTCAGGGTCAGGCATGGGTCGTTACCTCCAGCAGAGTGCGTTCCACCATCTCCAGCACTTCATCCACTGTGATCATGTCCATACAGTCGGAATGCTCACGACGCGGATTCGGACCAGTACACACCGGGCATCGCTCCTTATGCGACATCATGCGGTGCTCCTGTCCATACGGAGAAGTTCGTCGATGGTTGGTGGGTCCGTACAGCCCGATGACGGGCGTGCCCAGTGCCACCGCAATGTGCGCCGAACCGGTATCCCCGCAAAGGTGCAGCAGGCTACGGCGCACGATCGCGGACAACTCCTTCAAATTCGTCCTGCCAACCATGTCCACAAAGGGTGCGGATGTTCGCGCCCGAATATCCTCTGCCAGCGGTCGGTCTGCTTTGCTCCCTACCAGCACTACAGGCAGGCGATGTCGCTGATGGATGTGCGTGATGACCTCTGCCCAGCGCTCGGTGCGCCACCGTTTGAACGGCTGCCCCGCCGAGGGGTTGATGGACACGAACCCTGTTGCAGAGGAGATACTTTCGCCCTGCAACAGACGGATGACCCGTTCTTCCGCTTCGTCCGGAATGACCAGCGGAAACTCCACAGACTCGGTCTTCGCCCCAAGAAAGCGGGCAACATCCAGATATTCCTGCACCACATGCACACTGGTCGGTTCTTTCGGCACCACGCGGTTGAACAGCCATGCTCCCTCACGCTGCCAGTGATAGCCGATGCGTACCGGTGCGCCAGTAAGCCACGCCACCACCGCGCTTTTCAGCAGTCCCTGCAGATCGATGGTCAACTCAAAACGGCGCGAACGCAACAGGCTAACCGTTTGCCGAACCTGTTGCCACGTTCGCGGATGCCAGGCACCGTGTCGCCACGCTTTTCCGGGTATGGTCAGAACTTCGTGCAGGTACGGATTGCCCGTGACCATCTCGGCGCAACGTTCTTCGGTGATCCATGAGATTTGCAGGTGAGGGAAACTGCGTTTGAGGGCTACAGAGACGGGCAGGGCGTGAACCACGTCGCCGATGGAGCTCAGCTTCACAATCGCCACACGCTGGATGCGGCTCAGGTCAACGGGCGACGCTGTACGCATGAACCTCCTCCGGCGGGCGCGTCTTCCAGCGGTTGTGCAGCCACAACCACTGAGCGGGGTATTTGCGCACCTGCTGCTCGATAATGGCAGTGATACGCGCCATAATTTCGACGACGTCGCGCTCCTTGTCGTCAGACGGCTGAACGTTGAAGGGCGGAAGGAGCTCGAACAGGTAGGTATCATCCGGCTGGCGGGTGCAGAAGACGGGAAGGATAGGTGCACCGGTGCGCAGGGCAAGAACTGCAGGTCCTGCCACCGTACCAGCCAGACGCCTGAAAAACGGCACGAACACATCGCCCGCGTTCTGGTCGGGCAACAGGGCAACCAGCTCATTGCGTCGAAGCGCCTGCAGGGTGGCGCGAACCGCCTGCCCTCGGGCGAACACCCGATAACCGCCCTGCTCGCGGATACGGTTCACCAGCACGGTGGTCACCGCATCGTCGGCATCACGAGCCACCACGTTCAGGGTGTATCCCCCACACTGGGTCAGATAGCGGGCGGCGATCTCCCAGTTGCCGTAGTGCGCGGTGACAATCAGCGTTCCCCTGCCCTGCTCGATGCACCAGCGCAGATGCTCTTCTCCAACGATGGTTACCATCTGGCGCAGGTCGTCAGCCGACAAGCCATCGCCCACCAGAAACTCCATCAGCGACTTGGCGAAGTGCACAAAGACCGCTTCCACCAGGCGCCGTCTTTCGGAATCGGTCAGGCTGTCGCCATACGCCATGCGCAGGTTGTTCTCGGCAACAGTGCGGTATCTCCGCGACAAACGGCAGGCGAGTTTACCCAGCCCGGTGCCAATACGGTAGAGAAGCGGAAGAGGCACACGCTTCGCCAGATGGTGCAATGTGAGCAGCGCCATCCGCCCGGCAAACCCGCTGAGCCTTTTCAGCGCGCCCGCCCGCTTGGTCTCGTCACCGTCAGAGCGCACACCCCCCGACCGTTGCAGATTCCGTCCTTCCTGATATGCCATACCGGCTAATATGATACCCACCTCCGGGCTAAACGGCAAGGGCAGAGGAGATATACCGAGCGCTGGAGAAGTCTATCCCTAAACATTCGTATCCGAGAGGAGGCGGAGAAAATGAAGAGACTGATCGGCTTGGTGGTGGGCGTTCTGTGCGCACTACCCGTACTGGCGCAGAGCACCATCCTGCCATCACGCACCACCTCGGTGTACGGACCCACCGGACTGTTCAGCGTGCCCACTGCTGACGTTCTGACAGCGCGCCGGTTCCAGCTGGGCACGCACTTCGGACGCGACCTCAGCACTGTGGCGGTCAACGCTGGCATCGCCAACTTTGTGGAGATCGGTGCGACTTACCTCGACCGTGACGACGCCGACAACCGTACTATCGCCAGCGGGAAGGTGCAGTTCATCCCGACGGGGCTGGAGACCATCAAGATCGGCGTCGGGATTATCGATGTCGCCAAGGCGATCGAGCGTACTGGCTACATCATCGTCAGCACGAGGTCGAAGGTACCACCCGACATGGAGGACAGAGTATCGCAGCTTACCCTGCATGCGGGCTACGGTACAGGAATGTTCCGCGAGAACGTGATTGGTGGTGCCGAGGGCGTGTTGAACCCGAACTGGCGTATTGTGCTGGAGTACGATGGCAAGAACGTCAATGGTGGCTTGCGCTACAGTCATGATGAAAACCTGCGACTGCAGGGCGGTGTGATGCGCAATCAGCTGTTTTTCAGCGCAGGCTACGTGCTGGAGTTTTAGCGCTTCAGCCAGCTCGGAGGTGACAATCATGCGGTTCCCGATGCTTGTCGCATGTCTCCTGGTTCAGTCAATGCTGTCTATGGCGGTGGGGGCGGCTCCGGCGCTTCGCCTGAGCGTGCGCACGGCGGGCAATGCCCCCACGCTCGTTTCCGTAAACCTGCCCGCTTCGGTGAAAACCGACCGTCTGCGCCTTCTGTTGCTGCCCGGGCGGACGGAAGTACCCTGTGACGTGCGACTGGCGGAGAAAGGCGTACGCCAGCTGCTGTGGATACACCCCGGCGGAAGCAGAGAGTATCTGCTGGAGACGGATAGAGACCCTTCAGCCCCGGCGCAGTGGAAAGCAGAACTGAAGGAGAACGCCCTGCAGGTGACCTGCGACGGCAGGCTGGTAACGCGCTAT
>CAKZNX010000095.1 GCA_937132045.1 uncultured bacterium | reverse complement strand
TGCTTCGTCGCTTCGCTCCTCGCAAGGACACGTGGCGAATGGAAGGCGAACCTCGCGGTGAGCCGAGGGCGATGTAACGTGCCAGCCTGAGGAACGGTTCCGGTTGCATCACTGATGGGCGCTTGCCAAACGTCTCGCTGGCAGTTGACTTTCGTCAGAGGCTGCGTTACAGTACAGTCCGGAGGAGGTTACGGAACATGAACCAGACGTTACAGAACTGGCTTCAGGAGCAACTGGAGGAGCTGAAGCGACAGCATTTATATAAAGTGCCGCCGATTCTGGAGAGCGCGCCCGGAGGACGTGTGATACTGAACAGCAAAGAGGTGGTGAACATGTCCTCCAACAACTATCTGGGGCTGTGCACCGATCCGCGCATGAAGCAGGCGGCAATCGAAGCGACAGAGAAATGGGGCGTCGGCGCGGGAGCGGTGCGCTGGATCGGCGGTACCATGAGCCTGCACGACGAACTGGAACGGAAGCTCGCCCAGTTCAAGAAAACGGAAGCCGTGCTGGTGTTTCAGTCGGGCTTCGCAGCGAACTCCGGCACCATCCCCGCGGTGATGCAGGAAGGCGACGTGATTATTTCCGACGAGCTGAACCACGCCAGCATTATCGATGGGGTGCGCCTCAGTGGTGCCGCCTACAAGAAGAGCGAAGGCTACGTCTATCGTCACAAGGACATGAACCACCTCGAGGAGATACTCAAACGCTGTGGTCACTTCAGGAAGCGCATGATTATCACCGATGGCGTATTCAGTATGGATGGCGACATCGCCCCCCTGCCGGACATCGTGGCACTGGCAGAGAAGTACGACGCATTGGTGATGGTGGATGACGCCCACGCCAGTGGGGTGCTGGGAGAACACGGCTCAGGGACAACATCGCACTTCGGGCTGTACGGTCGGGTGGATATCCAGCTGGGCACGCTCTCCAAGGCGTTTGGAGTAATCGGCGGATACATCGCCGGTTCGCGCCTGCTAAAGGAGTGGCTTATCAACCGGGGACGCCCATACCTGTTCAGCACAGCGCATCCGCCCGCCGTGGTCGCGGCATTGATTGCGGCGGTGGACATTCTGATGACCGACCCCGAGCCGATGAAGCGCCTGTGGGACAACACCCGCTACTGGAAGCAGAGCCTGCAGGAGCTGGGCTTTGACACTATGGGCAGTGAGACGCCCATCACCCCCATCTACATCGGGGACGAGGAGAAGGCTCAGCGGATGCAGGAACGCCTGTTTGAGGAAGGCGTGTTTGCACTGGGCATTGTGTACCCCACCGTACCACGAGGCAAGGCGCGAATCCGCACCATGCCATCGGCAGTGCACACACAGAAAGACCTCGATGATGCTCTGGAAGCCTTTGCGAAAGTGGGCAAAGAGATGGGGCTGATTTAGTAGCTTGCCCCGGTTGCTGAAGAGGGTAGAAGAGGACATCGCGCAGGGCAATCTGGGCAGGGCGCGGTGTCGCCGTGGTCGCGACGGCGTTTTCCGTGTCCATCCCGGCAGGGATTGCCACGGCGGTAGCCGTCTTCTCGCACGAGGTGCCTCAGGAAGTGGGCGATTTCGCGGTGCTGTTGCACCGCGGTTTCAGCCCGAAACGCGCCTTCGCGTCCAACTTGCTCAGCGGACTGACGGCGATCATCGGCGCGCTAACCGGCTATTTCTTCTTTGACGTGGTGCACGAGTTCGCACCGGTGATAATGGCGCTCGCGGCATCCAGCTTTCTGTATGTCGCGCAGGCGGGCCTGATTCCCGATTCGCATCGCAGGGTAACGCTTCGGACTACCTCACGGCAGCTGTTTGTGGTGCTGGGCATCCTGACGATAACGCTGGCTCACCGTCATCAGCGCGCGGCAGAAGATCACCGCCACAGCCGTTTCACCGGCTCGCCAGTGAGCATCTCGTGGGTTTCGCGCAGCAATGCCGGAATGTTCAGCTTCAGCGGGCAGCGGGGAAGACAGTCCCCACAGTCGGTACAGGCGTCTGCCTGCACTCCCGGAAACCAGTGACCGCCGTTGCCGAACAGGTTGTAGCGGAACTTGCCAAAATCCACCATGTCGAAAGCCTTCGCCATGTTGCGCAGACGAAGCACTTCGGGGATGTGGATGTCTTCCGGGCAGGGCAGGCACTCGAAGCAATACGAACAGTAGGTGTCGCCCAGCTCGTGCTTCATCGTCTCGTCCAGCCGCTGCAGGATGGTCTGCTCCTCGGCGGTGAGCGGTTCCACGCGGTCAGCCATGCGCAGGTGGGCGTCCCATTCTTCGGGCTTTCCCGCGCCGACCGTGAGGGTGGTCACAGCCGGGTCGCTCAGCAGAAAACGCTGGTTGATCTCAATGGGCGTGCAGGGTGCAGTCACCCGGCGCAGTTTGTCGGGGGCGTTGTGCAGCTGACCGCCTTTGTCGGTAGGTGAGATGATCAGCACGCCCATATCCAGCTCCTCTGCGAGGCGGATGGCGGGATAGTTGCGCTGGTTGAAGTAGTAGTAGTGCAGATTCACCGACTCGAACTCGCCCGTGCGCATCGTGTCCATAATCACTTCCAGTGGCGCGTGGGTGGAGAATCCCAGATGGCGCACCACTCCCTCTTTCATTGCCTGCCGGATGCCGTCCAGACAGCCGCCCTTTCGCACCGAGAGTTCCAACAGTTCGCGGGTGTTGATACCGTGTATGTCAAGGTTATCAATCGTGCTAATGCCCATGCGCTGGCAGGACTCCTCGATGGTGCGGCGCATCTCATCGGCGGACTGCGTGGGCGCAATCTTGGTGGTGATGACAATCTCTTCCCGTTTTACAGGCAGATGGGGCAGCCACGTGCCGATGAGGTGTTCGCTGTTGCCGTAGCCCCGCGCGGTTTCGAAGTGGTTCACGCCCACCTCGAGAGCGCGTTTCATGGTGAGGAAAGCGTTCTCTTCGGCTCTGGCACGTTCCTCTGGCGCCAATTCGCCAAAGGGGATGCGCATTGCCCCAAAGGTGAGTACGGAAATGTGGAGACCTGTCCTGCCGAAGCGGCGGTATTGCATCCCTTCCTCCTGCCCCTGCATTCTCTGCTTAAAGGTTTTAGCAACGGAAAGGGATTTTCCTGCCTGCCCTCCCCGGCGGAGAGGGCAGGCTACCCGTTACCATCGCTCGCTGATAGACTTCGCCTGCAGGAACAGCAGGAGGTAGTCGCTACCGCCCGCTTTCGAGTCGGTGCCCGACATGTTGAAGCCGCCAAACGGCTGTACGCCCACTAGCGCACCGGTAATCTTGCGGTTGAAGTACAGGTTGCCCACGTGAAACTCGTGGCGGGCGCGTTCCAGATGACGGCGATTGTTCGAATACACGCCGCCTGTCAAGCCGTACACCGTGCCGTTGGCTATCTCCAGCGCGTGGTCGAAGTCTCGTGCCTTGATGACCGCCAGCACTGGACCGAAAATCTCCTCCTGGGCGATGCGCGCATCGGGGTTCACGTCCGCAAAGATCGTAGGGGGCAGGAAGTAGCCCTCGCTTGGCAGACGCTCACCGCCGAGAACCAGCTTGCCTTCCGCTTTCCCACTCTCGACATAGCCCATCATCTTGCGCAACGCCAGCTCGTCGATTACAGCGCCCATGAAGTAATCGGCTTCCACCGGGTTGCCCATAGTGTTCTGCCTGGCGCGTTCCACCACCATCTCCAGGAAGCGGTCGTACACTGCCTGGTGAATGACCAGCCTGGAGCAAGCCGAGCACTTCTGACCCTGAAAGCCGAAAGCAGACCAGTTGACGCCATCCACAGCCGATTCGAGGTCGGCGTCCTCGTCGACGATGATGCAGTCCTTGCCGCCCATCTCCAGAATGGTGCGCTTCAGCCATATCTGCCCGGGCTGGGGCTTTGCTGCCAGCTCATGGATGCGCAGTCCCACCTCTTTGGAACCGGTGAAAGCGATGAAGCGTGTCAGGGGATGGGTGACCAGTACATCACCCACACTGCTTCCCGGTCCGGGCAGGAAGTTGATCACGCCCGCCGGCAGACTTGCCTCCTGCATGATCTCCATGAATTTGGCGGCGATGGCAGGCGCAGCGGAAGCAGGCTTCACTACCACCGTGTTGCCGGTGACGACCGCTGCGGTGGTCATGCCTGTCAGTATCGCTAGCGGGAAGTTCCATGGCGGGATGACCGCGCCCACGCCCAGCGGGATGTAGCGCAGTTCGTTCTCCTCACCGGGGTAGTCCACCACCGGTTGGGGTGGACCCAGGCGCATCATCTCGCGGGCGTAGAACTCCATGAAGTCAATCGCCTCCGCGACATCGGCGTACGCCTCCACCCACGACTTGCTCACCTCGTACACCATCCACGCCGACATCTCATAGATGCGCCGGCGCATGATGGCGGCGGCTTTCAGCAGGTATCGGGCACGCTCGTCGTAGGGTACGCGGCTCCATGTGCGGAAGGTGTCGTAAGCGACCCGCACAGCGCGATCAGCCAGCTCCGGCGTTGCTTTGGCAAACCTGCCGACAACCTGGGAAGGGCGCGCGGGGTTGATGGAGGTGAAGGTTTCGGGGGTGGTAATCGTATCGCAACCGATAATCAGGGGGTAGTCTCTGCCGAGTTCGCTCTCCACCTTGCGCAGGGCATCCATCATCCGCTGGCGGTGCACTTCCTCTTTGAAGTTCACCACAGGCTCGTTCTTAAACGGGGGTAACATGCCAGTGCCTCCTCCGGGTTGGTTCTCCCGAACTTTGGTGTCGATTCCATTATAACCGATGCTGATGCTCTCACGCAGGCACACCGCCCGGCGGCGGCGAATATCCTCCGCGAAAGAGGTGATGCGTGATGAGATGGCACCAGGGGATGCCCATTATATTGCTGGCAGGAGGTCTGGTTATGGCACAGAACACATCGCCGCTGACGAAACTGGCGGAAGGTTTTCAGTTTTGCGAAGGACCCTCGTACGAACGGAGCACCGGATATCTGTACGTGGTGAACTGCCAGAGCGACAACATCCACAGGGTCTATCCCGATGGCAAAGTGGAGGTCTTCGCGAAGGCTCCGGGCAGTGGCAACGGCTCCACCTTTGCCAGAGACGGCTCGCTGTGGGTGTGCGACCACAAGCGCAGGGCGATCGTGCGGTTTGACCGCAACGGCAAGCCGGAAATCATGGCGGAGGAGTGTGACGGCAAGCCCTTCCTGGGTCCCAACGACCTCTGCTTCGATAGCAAAGGGAACCTGTATTTCACCGACCCGGTGGGTTCCTGGGATAGACCCATCGGATGCGTATACCGGCGCAATTTCGACGGCGGGGTGCAGAAGCTGGCAGAGGGACTGCAGTTCCCCAATGGCATCGTGCTCAGCCGGGACGAGAAGTGGTTGTATGTGGCGGAGTCTCCGCGCAATCGCATTCTGCGGTGGCAGGTGAAGCCCGACGGCACGCTGGGCGAGATGGAGGTCTTCATCCAGTTGCCTCCGCCGGGAGGACCGGACGGGATGCGCCTGGATACGCGCGGGAACCTGTGGATTGCACACTTTGGTTCGGGTAAGGTGCTGGTGGTCAGCCCGGATGGCAAGCTGTGGCGAACGTACCCCGCAGGAGGACAAAACCCGACCAACGTGGAGTTTGGCGGTCGCGATAGCCGCACGCTCTACATTACGGAAACCGTCACCAACGCGGTGTACACGCTCCGCGCGCCCTACCCCGGCTTCAAGCGGTGGTAGTCGGCGTTTGTTCCAGCAGGAGGGGGGTGGTGAGGGGGGATCGCTTCGTCTCTTCGCTCCTAGCAATGGCACAAGGGCAGTGTGTCGTGGCGAGCCTGCCTTCAGGCAGGCGAAGCAATCCCCTGCGGTTTCCCGGTAGGCGAAGGAGATTGCTTCGTCGCTTCGCTCCTCGCAATGACACAAGGGCAGCGTGTCACGGCGAGCCTGCGTTCAGGCAGGCGAAGCAATCCCCTCCGGTTTGCCGGTAGGCGAAGGAGATTGCTTCGTCGCTTCGCTCCTCGCCGTGGCACGAGGGCAGTGTGTCATTGCGAGCCTGCGTTCAGGCAGGCGAAGCAATCCCCTGCGGTTTGCCGGTAGGCGAAGGAGATTGCTTCGTCGCTTCGCTCCTCGCAATGACACGAGGGCAGTGTGTCATGGCGAGCCTGCCTTCAGGCAGGCGAAGCAATCCCCTGCGGTTTGCGGGTAGGCGAAGGAGATTGCTTCGGCGCTTCGCTCCTCTCGATGACACAAGGGCAGTGTGTCATGGCGAGCCTGCCTTCAGGCAGGCGAAGCAATCCCCTTCGGTTCGCGTAGGTGGAGGAGATTGCTTCGTCGCTTCGCTCCTCGCAATGACACAAGGGCAGTGTGTCGTGGCGAGCCTGCCTTCAGGCAGGCGAAGCAATCCCCTGCGGTTTGCGGGTAGGCGAAGGAGATTGCTTCGTCGCTTCGCTCCTCGCAATGACACGAGGGCAGTGTGTCAATGCGGGCCTGCCTTCAGGTAGGCGAAGCAATCCCCTTCGGTTTGCCGGTAGGCGAAGGAGATTGCTTTGTCGCTTCGCTCCTCGCAATGACACAAGGGCAGTGTGTCATGGCGAGCCTGTCTTCAGGCAGGCGAAGCAATCCCCTGCAGGAGTCGTGTCGCGAAGATGACGATTCCTCTCCCTTCTTGCTTTCGCCTCGCTTGTAGCAGTATGATTCGGATGTACCATCAACCACAGGAACGAACCCGATGCGGCTTGCCGAGTATCTCCAGATGTTTCTGCAGAACGAAGAGGTGCGCAAGCGGGTGGTGCATGTGCACCTGCTGGAAGCCACCGCCGGACGCACCGGCGCCATCACGCGCCCTCTGCCCGAACTGCTGGAAAGGGCGTTGCGTCGGCAGGGCGTTGGGGTGCTTTATAGTCATCAGGCGCAGGCGCTGGAGGCAGCGCGCCGTGGAGAGAACGTGGTGGTGGTCAGTGGCACCGCCTCCGGCAAGACGCTGTGTTACAACCTGCCCGTGCTCGAAAGCATTCTGGACAATCCGCACACCACCGCCTTCTACCTGTTTCCCACCAAAGCGCTGGCGCGCGACCAGCAGGAGAAGCTGAACAACCTGGGGCTGTTTCCTCAGGTGCGTTTCGGTGTGTACGATGGGGATACCCCGCAGACGGAACGCGCCTCCATTCGCCGCGGGGCGCACATCGTGCTGACCAATCCGGACATGCTTCACGTGGGCATCCTGCCCAACCATCCCTCGTGGGCGACCTTCCTGCGCAAATTGCGTTACGTGGTGGTGGACGAGATGCACGCCTACCGCGGCGTGTTCGGGTCGCATGTGGCGCTGATATTGCGTCGCTTGCGTCGGCTGGCAGAACTGTACGGCTCGCGTCCGCAGTTCATCCTGACCTCTGCCACGGTGGGCAATCCGCAGGAGACCGCACACACCCTGACCGGCTTGCCCTGCACGCTCATTCAGGAGGACGGTGCGCCGCGTCCGCAACGTTACTTTGTGCTGTGGAATCCACCCGTCGTGGACGACAGCACGCTGCAGCGGCTGAGCACGAACATGGAATGTGCCGCCATCATGACCGCGCTGGCAGAGGAGGGTTGGAGCACGCTGGTGTTCGCCCGGGCGCGCGTGACGACCGAACTGATCCTGCACTATGCCTGCAATCTGGCAGACCGCCGTGCCCCGGAGCTGAAAGACCGGCTGATGTCCTACCGAGCCGGATACACACCGGAACAGCGACGGGAGATCGAGCGCAGGCTGTTCGACGGCGACCTGCTAGGTGTGGTCAGCACCAATGCGCTGGAGCTGGGTGTGGACGTCGGCGGGCTGGATGTGGTGGTCATGGCGGGCTACCCGGGCAGTATCACCAGCACATGGCAGCAGGCGGGCAGGGCGGGAAGACGCGACCGCGAGGCGCTGGTCATTCTCGTGGCGCAGAACGACCCGCTGGATCAGTACCTGATGCGCCGTCCCGAATACCTGTTCGGTCAGCCGGTGGAAAAGGTGCGGCTGAACCCTGCCAACCTTCCGATACTTCGTGCGCACCTGTGCTGTGCAGCGCACGAGAAACCGCTGGAGCCTGACGACTACACGCTCTTCGCAGACGCCGAGACCTGCATGAATGCCATCGTGGAGTTGATGAATGCGGGCAAGCTTCAGCCTCGCGATGGGCGGTGGTACTATTTTGGCGGAGGTTACCCGGCGTCGGAGGTCTCCATTCGCACTGCCTCCGGGGAGGCGGTGGTCATCCTCGATTCGGCTCAGCGCCGGGAGCTGGGCAAGGTCGAGATGGAGCGCGCCTACCGCACCGTGCATCCGGGAGCCATCTATCTGCATCAGGGCGAGAGCTACTTCGTGGAGGAACTGGACGATGTTCAGCGCGTTGCCCTCGTGACGGCTGTCTCCACGCCCTACTACACCGAGCCGCTGCTGCATGTGAGCCTGCAGGTTCTGCGTACCCTTCTGACGCGCCGTGTCGGCGCCGTCGAGGTGGGCTTCGGAGAGGTGCGGGTAAGCGAACAGGTAGTGGGATACCGCCGCAAACACCTGCTCAGCGGTACAGTGCTCGACGTACAGCCCCTGACGATGCCCGAGCAGTCGTACGACACCGAAGGCGCCTGGCTTGCCTTCGACATGCTGGAGTTTGTGAGGGCGAGAGGCAATCGCATTCGCTCTGCGGAACGTGAGGCGGCCGTGCTGGATGCCCTCGCCCTGCTGGTTCGGGACATAGACCGAACCACGCTGACAAACACCGCCGACTGGATACTGGCAATGCACGGGGCAGAACACGCCCTGCAGGCAGTCGTACCGCTTACCTGTGGCTGTGAGCGACTGGACGTTGGCAGCCAATTCAGCTGGCTGTACCCTGCTTTCGGGCGCGGGGCGATATTCCTGTACGACACCTGCGCGGGTGGGACAGGCATCAGCCGGGGCGCGTACGACGAGATGGAGAGTCTATTGGACATGGCGCGCGGGCTGGTAAGCGAGTGTTCCTGCGCAGAAGGTTGCCCGAGCTGCTTGCACTCGCCGCAGTGCCCGGTGCGCAACGACGGGCTGGACAAAGGCTGGACGATGGAGCTGCTGCAGTGGCTGGTGGAGCAGATAGTGTAAAATAACATGATGAACACAGCGGGCGCCGACCTGCCACGACCGGTAATCAGACGAAAATGCTTTGCCGATAAAACGGGTGGAGATACTTCGCGATTCTACCTGAGGGTGGTACCATGAACGAAGCCAGACGCGGGAACAATCATCACCAGCAACTGCTGCATCGCTACCCGGGGAATCCGATTTTGACCGCTGCCGACTGGCCCTACGCCATCAACACGGTATTCAACGCGGGAGCCACTCTGCTGCCAGATGGCACAACGCTTCTGCTGTGTCGGGTGGAGGACAGGCGCGGTATCTCGCACTTCTGTGCGGCGCGCTCGCGCAACGGTGTGGACGGGTGGCATATTGACCCCCAGCCCACGCTTCTGCCCGACCCCGAAAACCACCCGGAAGAGATATGGGGTATCGAAGATGCGCGTATCGTCTATTTGCCGGAACTGGGCAAGTACGCGGTCACCTACACCTCATACTCGCGCGGGGGACCGGGCGTTTCCCTGGCGTTGACGGAAGACTTCACGTACTACCATCGCTATGGCGTGATTATGCCACCGGAAGACAAAGACGCTGCGCTGTTGCCCCGACGCATCGGGGGACACTGGGCGCTCATCCACCGTCCGGTGACCGCTCAGGGAGCGCATATCTGGGTCTCCTACTCGCCCGACCTGCGACACTGGGGTAGTCACCGAATGATCCTGCAGGCACGGCGTGGCGCATGGTGGGATGCGAACAAAATCGGCTTATCGCCGCCGGCTATCGAGACACCGGAAGGCTGGCTGATCCTGTACCACGGCGTCCGGCAGACCGCCAGCGGCAGCCTCTACCGTCTGGGGCTCGCTCTGTTTGACCTCAACACGCCCGAGAAGTGCATCCTGCGCAGCGATGAGTGGATGTTCGGTCCCGAAGAGCAGTACGAGCGCGAAGGCGACGTGGCGAACGTGGTCTTTCCCTGCGGCTACACCATTGCAGACGACGGCGATACCATCAACCTCTATTATGGCGGCGCCGACACCTGTATCGCGCTGGCTACCGGCAGTATTCGCGAGATGCTGCAGTGGCTC
>CAKZNX010000094.1 GCA_937132045.1 uncultured bacterium | reverse complement strand
CCTGCTAGCGCAGGCTCGCAATGACACGGTGCCCCTGTCTCATGGCGAGGAGCGAAGCGACGAAGCAATCCCCCTCACCCACGTGTCATTGCGAGGAGCGAAGCGACGAAGCAATCCCCCTCAGCAAGCCGCAGCCGATAGGGACGCAGAGGTCACTTAACACCCAGTCCTTCCCAGCGAGGCAAGGGTGGTCGGCGCCTCTCCCGGCGTCGGGGAGAGGACGGGAGAGGGGTTCCAGCCACGGCGTTCCTTAAAGTGATAACCTGCTTGCGGGCTGAGGTCAGTGAGGATATTGTCTGACGTTTCAATCCCTCATAGGTAGGCTGGTAACCAAAGGTAATTGTCAGTTTAGGCAAATTTTCAATGTGCAGGCTAGCGGCTACTCCCGCTCCACCACTAGTTTCAACCCCATTATAGATGACTCCTGCGGGAAAGTCAAGCCTTTCGAGGGATTTTTTCGCGCGATTTTTATTGAGCGACGCTAAGAGAGTCGTCTACCTCCTTCGTGGAGCGGGCGAATCGGAGGTAGACGACTCCTTTTTGTCAGCACGTTTTCCGCCAAGCCAGCCCAAACGCTCCCTGAAGGGCGCCCCATGCATCCCGTTTTTTTCCGACACATCGCCCCTTTTTGCAGGAATCGGCGCAGCGGTAGCGAACGGATGTACAGTGACCTGTGTCATGCAGTACTGTTACTGAATGGCGTGAAACGCCGTTTTTCGCACTTCTCCCAGAGGAGGTGGATACATGGCACGTCCCGCCCCGAAGGCACAGGCTCCCGACTGGCAGGAGCCGTCTTCATATCACACCATCTGCCTGCAGCTTCGCCTCATCACGCCCCTCTTTGGCGGTGGATACGAAGCACGCGAAGTGGACCCCGTGTGCATCATCCGCCCGGCGACCATCCGCGGGCATCTGCGCTACTGGTGGCGCGCCCTGTACGGGGGACAATACTCCTCCTGCAGTCAGATGTTCGAGGAGGAAAGCAACCTGTGGGGAGGCGCATCCGACGGTAACAAAGACCGCGCCGGTAAAGTCAGCCTCTGGGTTCAACAGGTGCAGTGGGGGCAAAAGGAGATCACGGTGAACAACTTCCAGCCGCGCGGCAGCCCAGCGAAAGTGGGACCCGAAGCGCAATACCTGCTGTACGTGTTCGGCGAGCAGAAGAAGGAAAACATCCCACCTGCCAAAGGTTACACCGACGTGAGCTTCACGCTGTGCGTGCGCTTGCACCCCTCCCTGAACTCGCACAAACGCCAGCAGGTGGAGAACACCCTGAAGGCGTGGATCGCGCTGGGCGGAATCGGGGCGCGAACCCGCCGAGGCTGTGGGGCATTGACCGTAGCTCAACAGCGCGAGAAGTGGCTACCCCCTGCCGACCCGAAGGCGCGTGAACAGTGGTTCAGCCACCTGGCGCCACCATCCTCCAATAGCACCGCCGTGCGGTTCACCTCTTTGCCCGGCACACGCCTCATCTGCGGCGCGCCCGTTGCCGAAACGCAGTGGATGAAGGTCCTGCACGACCTGGGCAGCTTCTGGGCGCGATTCCGCAAGGGACACGTGGGCAAAGGAGTCACCTACACCCCGATGGCGGGTTGCAAGTGGCAGGACTATCGCGGTGCACTGGTGCCCTTCAGCAAACGGAAGTCTGACCCCATCTCCCTGTGCAAGCCCTATCTGGGATTGCCCATCGTTTATCAGCGGTTCAAAAACGCACCCTTCGACTCTGCCGTCGAGGCGCAGGACACGGGGCGCATGGCGTCACCCGTTATCCTGAAGCCGATGGCGCTGGCGGACGGACGCATCTGCCCGGTGTGTGCGGTGCTGCGGGCGCCTCAACCGCGTGCCGTCCAGATCCAGGGAGCGCGGGTGTCTCTGCAGGTGCGGAAAGACGACCAGGTGCTTCACGCGCTGAACGTAACGCATCCTCTTGCCGCCGTCATCGTGGCGGCTGAACAGCAATGGAACAGCCGGGCGTTCACCATTTAGGAGGTCGCGCATGAACCGTTACCTGATCTCCATCTCCGTCGGTCCGGTGCAGGAGTTTATTGCGGCGGCAAGGCGCACCGCCGACCTGAAGCAAGGCTCTCAGCTCCTGCAGGACCTCGCCGGACACATCGCCACCGAGCTGGAACAGCGCGGCGGCACGCTCATCTTCCCCGCTACATCCAGCATGCCCGGACCCAACAAGGTGGTGGCGGAGGTGCCAACCGACGACCCCAGCACGCTGGTGGAAGACCTGCGCTCCAGCGCTGTCGAGTGGCTATGGCAGAAGTGGATCAGCACCTGCGAGCAACTGCACGTGCCCCTCGATGCCGACCTCGCCGAGGAGCAGGTTCGGCAGTTCCTCGAGTTCTACGCGGCATGGGTGCCATATAGCGGAAGCGACTATCCCGACCGCCGTCAACGGGTGGAGCTGCTGCTGGCTGGGCGCAAGGCGTTGCGCAACTTCCAGCAGATACCCCCGCGCCCCGGCAGGTGGAAAAGCCCGCTGGACCCCTCGCGCGATACGGTGCTGGAACTGCAGGGCAGTCGTCTGCCGCCCGGCGCCGAAGACGCCCCGCTTTCGCTCAAACCGCGCGAGTATCTGGACGCCATCTCCCTGCTGAAACGGGTGCTGGGCAGTTCGGCAAGAGGTGCGCCCTCCACCTCCGAGATGGCGGCGCAATCGGCGCTGTGCGTGGCTCGGCGGAAGAACGCCGAGGCAGTGGATACGCTGGAACAGATCGCCCAGAATGCGCCCGGCATGGTGGACATCGGCGACCTGATGTTCCCCACGCGCGTTCAGGAGGAGATCGACTCGGGCGGTGAACGGCTGAACCGATACCTGAAGCAGCGTCAGCAGGAGATCGATCGCCTGCGTAAGGAGATCCTGCGCAGTGTTCAGCCGCCGCTGTCCGAGTGTCCGCCCTACTACGCTCTGGTGGCGGCGGACGGCGACCGTATGGGTGCGCTCATCGCCCAGCAGAACACCCCCAACGACCATCGGCAGCTCTCGCAACGACTGGCGGATTTTGCCAGACAGGCGCGCAATACAGTCCAGCAACATCACGGCTACACCATCTACGCCGGCGGCGATGACCTGCTTGCCATGCTTCCCATCAACACCGCCATCGCCTGCGCGGTGCAGCTGGCGGACGCCTTCCGCAATCAGGTCGGTGGTGCTACCCTCTCCATCGGCATCGCCATCGTGCACCATCTGGAGAACCTGCATCAGGCGCTGGAATGGGCAAGGCAGGCGGAACGGGAGGCGAAGGTGTCTCGCAATGCGCTGGCAGTCGCCCTGCACACCCGGGGTGGTGTGCCCATCAGCGCCGTTACCGTCTTCGCCAGCGACCCGTATCAGGAGGCGTGGATGCGCTCGGTGCAGGCGTTCCGCGAGGGACTGTCACACGGCTTCCCCTACGAGCTGGTGCACCTCGCTCGTGAGGCGGAAAACACCTCTCTATCTGTGCACGCCCTGCGTGCAGAGGCGATGCGCATCTACCGGCGCAAAGAGGGTTCCGAGGCGCGCGGCATCCGCCCCGAAGTGGCGCGGTATATCGAGCAGGAGCTACAGCAGGTGAACTCCCCAGCCGACCTGCGCCGATTTGCCGAACGGCTGATTATCGCGCGCTTTCTGGCAACCGTTCCCGACGCGGAGGTGACCCCATGAACGAGGTAGTGCTGAGAATCCGCGGGATCGACTCCCTGCTTTTCCGCGACGCGCGTCCCTTCTCGGCGGACATCGGGGCGTCTTCCGCCCGAACCCTGTCCTGTCCGTACCCGGGCACGGTGGCGGGGTTCGTGCGCACATTCGCTGGCGACCGGCTGGGGCTGGACTGGTCTCGCCGCGATAGCATCGACAGGGTGCTGAAAATGACGGTGCACGCGCCCATTCTGCAACAGAACGGTATGCCCCTGTTCGCAGCACCCGCGGATGCCGTGGTGTATCGCGCTTCGGGCGAGAACACGCCCAGCGTGATGTGCCTTCGCCCCGACACGCACCTGCCAGAAGGCGCGGGGTGCAACCTGCCGAGCGGGCTGACCCCTCTGCGCGTTTCCACCGACGTGAAACCGGAGCCGGGCTATATCTGGTGGGATGCTGAGGCGGTGACGAGGTGGCTGCTCAGTGCGGATGGCTCCGCTTTCAACGCCCCCGCGCCGTGTGCTGGCATGGAACGGGAAGAGCGCGTGCACGTCGCCATTGCCGACGGACAGGGCACCGGCGAGGAGGGCTTGCTGTACACGGTGCAGTTCCTGTCCTTCGAGCGGTATCGCTGGGGCAGGAAGCCATCCGCGGAATGCTGGGCACTGCTGGCGCGGGTGCACACCGAGGAGACGGTGCCCTGGCAGGGCGTCGGACTGCTGGGGGGCGAGAAGCGCCTTGCCGCCGTGGAGCCGGCTTCCGAGGAGGAGTGGTTCCGCTGTCCTGCCGACCTAAAGAGCGCGCTTTCGTCTGCCCGGCGCGTGCGCCTGATGCTGGCAACACCCGGCATCTTTGACGGAGGCTGGAAACCCCGCTGGGTGAAGGACGGACTGGAAGGCTCCCCGCCCACTGCGCCAGGCTTGACACTGCGACTGGTGTCGGCGGCGGTGCGCCGGCGCGAAGCGGTCAGCGGCTGGGACCTGCAAGCCAGTCCACCCCAGCCTAAAGCCACCCGCCTGCTGGCGCCTGCCGGGTCGGTGTACTTTTTCGAGGTGCTGAGCGGCGACCCGTCCGTGCTTGCCGAGAGCGCGTGGCTTCAGCCGGTCAGCGATGAGCCTCAGGATGCGCGAGACGGCTACGGACTGGCGCTCTGGGGAATCTGGTGAAAAGGAGGTATCGTCATGAGTCATTCGGCAAAAGCGAAGATGATTTTCTTGCACGCGCTGACGCCTGTGCATTCCGGCACGGGGCAGGCGGTGGCGGTGGTGGACCTGCCCGTGGCTCGCGAGAAAGCCACCGGTTTTCCCATCATCCCCGCCAGCAGTTTGAAGGGCGTTCTGCGCGATGCACTTAGCGACGGCGCACCCGACGGCTGGGTCGAGAAGGTGTTTGGGAAGGACGTGCGCGAAGGCGGTGACATGACCGCGGGCACCCTGTGCTTCACCGACCAGCGAATCCTGTGCCTGCCCGTGCGCAGCTACTTTGGCACCTTCGCTTACGTCACCTGCCCGCTGGTGCTCAGCCGTTTCGTGCGGGATACCAGCGCGTTCGGGCTCACTCCGCTCTTCGACGCGGTGCCGGAGGTCATGGACTCGGGCGACACGCTCCACGCGCTGGTGCCAAACGGCTCGGAGGTGGTGAAGGGCGGTAACCTGTATCTGGAGGACCTGGACATCAGCGCAAAGCCCGATCAGGGTGCGGAGGCGGTGGCAAAGGCGCTGGCGCAGGTGCTCTTCCCCGACAGCCCCGACACGCTGGTAAAGCGGTTCGTGGTGGTGTCCAATGAGGTGTTCAACTTCCTCAGCGAGACAGCGCTGGAGGTGTCGGCGCGTGTGCGATTGAAGGACGACACCAAGACGGTGGCACAGGGGGCGCTGTGGTACGAGGAGGCAGTGCCCGCCGAGAGCATCTTCCACGGCGTGGTGATGGTGGCGGACTTCTTCCGCGGCGATGTGCAGAGCCTGTGGCAGACATTCACGCCGAGCCTGGTGCAGATTGGAGGCAACTCCAGCGTCGGGCGAGGCTTGTGCAGGGTGGTGGTGAAATGAAAACGCGAGCCCAGCGAGACATGGAACTGGCGGAGAGCCTCGTGCGCGAGGTGTCGAAGCACTCTAAAGAGGCACTGCAAATCTACGGCGGTCTGTGTCATTCCTTCCCGGTGATGGTGCGCACGTGCGGGCTATGTCAGGCAGTCGCCTTCTCGGTGGCGAAGGCGGGCGAGGGCAAGACCGACCGCGAGAAGGCGCACACGCTCTTGCTGGAGCATGTGGGGCGCGTGCTGAACGTGCAGGGCAATCTGCTGAAGGCGGTGCGCGATGCCTCTGCGGGGCAATATATGCTGTACACACGGCGCATCCTCACCGCGTGGGTGTACTTCAAGCGGTTCGCCGAATCCATCCTAAACGTGACCAGCGCCGCGGAGGCAGGGGGTGACTGAGATGGAGGTGAAAGCCAAACGCTCCCGTCTGGAGTCGGTGCGCGCCGAGCATGTGGGGCTTCTGCTCAACCGCGACCTCTCCCAGCACGACGATACCCACGCAGGCGCGAAGGAACTGTACAAGAAGGCGCAGGACACCGCGGTTGGCGAGGTGTACCGCAAAGCGGTTGCCCGATGGAAAAGCATGGTGCAGTCGCTACCACATACATGCCTGTTCACCGCCACGGCGGCTACCCCCATCGCCGTAGGCTTGGGCAACGAGAGCGTGCTGGAGGTGGGCTTGACAATCCACCACACGTATGGAGTGCCCATCATACCCGGCTCGGCGCTGAAAGGGCTGTGTCGCCGCGGCGCCCTGCGTCTGGAGGCAGAGGGCAGAATCACCCGACAACAAAAGGACACCCTCTTCGGCTTCTCGGCAGAGAACGGCGACGCCTCCGCGGGCTACATCACCTTCTGGGATGCCCTGTACGACCCCGAATCGGTGTCCGGCAAGCCCTTCCATCGCGACGTCATCACCGTGCACCATCCCGATTACTATTCCAGTCAGGGTAGAGACGCCTGCCCCACCGACTTCGACGACCCCAACCCGGTGCCGTTTCTGGTGGTGCGTCCGGGAGCACGCTTCCTGTTCGCCCTGACCGCCCCCGACGACTCGTGGGCAGAGTTCACACAGAAGCTCCTGCAGTGGTGCCTGCGCGAAATGGGCGTCGGCGCCAAGACCAACGCGGGATACGGCTACTTCGCCGTGGGAGACTCGGTGGCGCGCAGCCCTGAGGCAAAGCGGCAAACGCCACAGCCCGTTCCACCGCCCGAACCTAGTAAGGAGGTATGGACAGATGTCATCGTGAGCTACAACCCCGGTCAGCAGGTTTTGCAGGTTCAGCGCACGATAGAGGGACGTTCGCAGGGCGCCTCTGCCGATGCACAGCGCACCCGATTACTGCTTGCCACACTGTCGGAAACCGCCCGCAAGAAGCTCACCGAAGGCAAACGGCGTCTGCTGGCTGATGTCGAGATCGATGTCTCGGGCAACAAGCGCACCATTACCCATATCAAACCGAAGGAGTGAGTGCCGTGAAGCTCATCACCTCGCTGGGAACGGGTGTTTACAAGACCACACGCTACCAGTGGGGCGACAGGGAGTGCGAAACCTCGCTGTTCCCAGAAGCGCTGGTGTGCTGGCTGGAGCCGAAAACAACGGTCGTCCTGCTAACAGAGGTAGCGCAACAGCACGACAACTGGAAGCAACTGCAACAGGTGCTGGACGGCAAAACCACGTTACAGCCGGTGCGCATTCCCGAAGGTCGTTCCGAGCAGGAGCTGTGGCAAATTTTCGACGCAGTGCAGAGCAATGTGGACGACGTGGAAGAGGTGGTGATCGACATCACCCATGCCTTCCGCTCCCTGCCGCTCATCTTTTTCGTGGTTACCGCCTTCCTGCGAGCGGTGCGCGACGTGAAGGTCAAACACATCCTGTACGGATGCTTCGTGGCAGAGAACCAACCCTCCCCCGTGCTTGACCTGACGCTGATGGTGGAGCTGCTGGACTGGATGGAGGGCGTGCGGCGGTTTAAAAAGCTTGGCGACGCGGAGTTTATTGGGCAGGCTCTCATCGACACGCAGGCATCGCTGTATCACCAGTCCACACAGGACGTCAAACCGAAGCATTTGAAAACGGTCGGGCAAGCAATGAGGGACCTCTCCAGCGAGATGAGGTCGCTCCGCGTTTGGCAGATGATGAAGACAGCCGACCGTCTTTTGACAGAAATCAAACCTGCTGAAGCAGAGGCGCAGAAGTGGAGTAAACCGTTCGCCCTGCTGATAGAACAGATCCGCCAGCAGGTGGAACCGATTGCACACTCGCAACCAGACACGCTGGATGAGCAAAACCTGCGCAAACAGATCGCGATGATGCGTTTCATGCTGGAGCGGGGTCAGATACTCCAAGCCCTGCTACTGCAACGCGAATGGCTGGTGAACTTTGCCCTTTGGAAGGTGGGACAGAAGGAATGGCTGAAACGTGAGGTACGTGAGCCGGTCGAGAGAGGACTTGGAGAGGTTGCGCAGGCATGGCTCCGGAATCGCGAGGTGGCTACGGGCAAGCTGGCAGAGTCGGTGGATTCGAAAACATTGAGTCTACTGGCAGAACTGTGGAACAGAATACAGGACCTGCGCAATGACCCGGCACACTGCGGCATGCGTGAGAATGCTGCCGATTACCGAAAACTGCATGATTCGGTCGAGGGGTTCCTGAGGCAGCTGGAAGCCCTGCTGTAGAGGATGTTGAGCCCTGATGCCCCCTCCTTCGCCCAAACAACGCCGTCCCCTTCGGCTGAAGGGCTAAGACTATTCGCAGGCGGGCGCTTATTTCGTGACCATCGTCACGCAGGAGCGCGCTTGCCTGTTCGGGTCTGTTGTGCACGGGCAGGTCGCTATGAATGACGCAGGGCGCATGGTTGAAATGTGGTGGAAAGAATTAAATTGCAAATTCCCAACCGTCACCACCGACGTCTACATAGTCATGCCAAATCATTTCCACGGCATTCTCTTCATTCATCCCCCCGCGGCATCCACCCCCGTATCCCCCGCAGGGGCGGTACCGGTAGGGGCATCGGTAGGGGCAGACCTGTGTGTCTGCCCCGTAGAATCAGACCCGTGTGTCTGCCCCTCAGAATCAGACCCGTGTGTCTGCCCCATAGAGGCATTCCCCACGCAAATTGATATGCATGCGGGCACACATGCAGACGCGGGCACACACG
>CAKZNX010000093.1 GCA_937132045.1 uncultured bacterium | reverse complement strand
GCCCGTCCGAACATCTGGATTACCTGCGAATACACAGCTGGAAATACCGGCACCTGTCCTTCGTGCTGCCAGTGCCACGTGAGGTAACCGTCGAACCACGCGATGAACGGCTCGGCGTTGCATTCTGTGGTAAGGGCACAGTCGGAGGGCATCTCCCGTCGGATGCGCTCGAGCAGCTTCCAGTAGCCTTCGTTCCACCAGTAGCCCCCGCCGAGCGGGTGCCCGTGCGTGGGGTCAAAGCACAGCACAGGGGGCGCCGCCGCGACCTGATCGATATACACGGCGTTGACACCGTATTCCGCGAACAGCCGTATGACAATCTCGTGCACCTTGTTTTGCCACAGTTCGGTCGTTGGGCACATCACGGCAAGCCGCACGGGACTTCCGTCCTCCTCTTTGCTGCCATACATTTCGCTGTACGGGTTGCCGTTCTCGTCTTTTGTGGCGGCAGTCCTGGCTACCGAGCTGAACTGGTAGTCCTCCATACCCCTGTCGCGCGTATCCCACAGGCGCCCGTTGATATAGGGCATCACAAACACGCCCGCTTCCCTGAGGCGCTTCACACCCTCCGCGAAGCCAGGCTTGACAGGGAAGTAGTGGGGGTAGTCGTTATCAAACGGAATCTGATGCCAGTAGTACCAGTGGAAACCAACCGGCACACCGCAGTACTTCGCGAACTCCTCCACAGGAGGTACGACCTCCTGCGCACCGCCGCTTGCCAGTGACCATGCGGGCAGGTCGCGTATCCATTCGCGGAAGGTCTTGAGTGGACGGGGTGCCGTCCACGCGCTCAAATTGCCGAGACGAGGAGAGCCGTTTTCGCTGCGGGGATACCAGCGCGCCTCTCGTACGACCCACTCGCGGTAAATCCTCGCAACGTCATACCAGTCGCCGCGCAGGAGCTGCCATACAGCCTGCCCGCTGAGCGTGAAGGAGTTACCTGCTTTACCCATATTGGGCATCGGAATATCATAGTAAAGGTGCACACTGCGTTGAACCGGCATACTGCGAAGTCCGATCTCTTTGGTGCTACCCATCGGGTCATGCAGGGCAAAGTATATCCCCACCGGGCGAGGGGTCATTGCATAAGCCGCCAGAAACTGCATACTGCACCAGCCGTTGGGATAGGTGCTGCGGAAGCTGAAATCTCGCCGCCAGACTCCTTGCTGAACCTCACCCGGACCGCGCGGAAACAGCACGGTGCTATCGTCACCCAGGTCGGCAATCGCCAGCTGTGGAAAGGTGATGCGCCACAGGCTCCAACGTTCGCTTCGGCTTTGCACCTGCAGGCTCCAGCGCAGAGAGTGCTGGCGCGCGTCGGTTTGCACCTGTGCTGTAACACTGATGCCGGAAAAGCGCGCGTCGCGGGGATTGCTCCACTTCAGCACAAGCCCACTGCGCGACCTCTCCACCGCTACCGCCTGCCAGCCGTCGTCTGCGTGCAGACTCTGCAGTTCGCGAGTCTCGACGTCCCGTACGCTGAGTGAGTAAAGGGGGAGGCTGTCCGCTGCCAGCAGTTCGCGCTCACGCTGGAGGTCGCACAGGCTTATCAGGCGTATTCCCGATGGCGTCTGCTCGAAGACGACGCCCATCTCCCCAACGGTCAGCAGATGCCATCCAGTCGGCGGCTGCCCGTCCAGTAACCGCTCGGCGTCGGTGAGACGGCTCTGCGCTTCCAGCATCTCCGCCAGCAGAACTGTCCACAACGCTCGCTGACGCTGCCGCCCCTGCTGGCGCAACGCCTTCTGGCGTGCTTCCTCGATGCGCTGACGCAGCGCGGGCGTGGTGAGCACTGTGACGGTGGGAATCCTGAAGTCCAGTGCAGCCTGCCGGATGGCAGTGGTTGGGTCCGGTGCGCTGCCAATCCAGAGCCACGTGGCGGTATGCAGGCTTGTGGTGTCCCAGTTCTGCCATGTGGAATGCAGGTAGGTGCCGTACGCCCCTCGTCCGTCGTGCACAATGACCGGCTGTCCCCACATGCCGATGGCGTGCTCGGTGTTCAGGATGGCTCCCCACCGGTCGAGGTGCATGGTTCTGCCGTTGCCCCGGAGGGGGTCCCCGCGTGCCGGCTCGCCACCTGCCCAGCGGCTGAAGCTTTCGTCAGGGAAGTTCAGTTCCAGAAAGTGGAACTCGTCCCACAGGAAGGGTGTGTTCTGCCGAACCTGTGCCGTTAACCAAGCAATGGGAAGCCGCTTGAAGAGGAACCAGTGATAGACTGCCTCCGGTTGCGTCGGGGGTTGCTTGCCGTCGGGCTGACAGTAGCGCGCTCGCACTCGCACGACCGTGCAAATCTCCCCGTCTGAAACCACCTCGACGCGGGCATGGCGGTCGAAGCGCAGGTGGAAACTTCCCAGCTGCGGATGGTGCAGGCGGTCATTCCAGACGAAGGTGTCGAAGCGCTTGTTGCCCTGACGAAACACGATAGCTGAGGGGTATCCCGCCTGCCTGACATCGGTGAACAGCATTTCGTAGTGCTCGGTCACGACGGCTGTCGCCGGTTTCGGGTCGAGCCTATCTGCCTCCTCGAACCGCAGGCGCACCTGCCAATCTCCCGCACCGGGAAGCTGCGCTACCACCGTCGCCATACCGGTGTCTTCCTGCACGATTTGCAGCGGCACTCGTTTCCCATCCGGCAGAGTGGCGTCGCGCAATCGCACTGCGGCGTCGCCGACGACGGGTTGCAGGCGGACGTGGGCTATCACCAGCCCATGAGCGGGCGCGTCCTTCACCACCCAAAGTGCCTCTTCTGTAGCACCTGCGACCATCGATACCTCCA
>CAKZNX010000092.1 GCA_937132045.1 uncultured bacterium | reverse complement strand
ATGCCGATCAGCGGGTAGGTGCGCTCGTAGTTGTGGTTGTGTCCCAACAGCACAAGGTCCGGGCGGTACCGGTCGAACAGCTTCTCCAGCACGTCGATGCGCGCTTTGTCGTTCAGACGGTTCACGGTGGAGCTGTACAGCGGGTGGTGCATCGATACGATGACCCACCGCACTGCAGGGTCACGCTGAGCCTGTTGCAGTTCACTTTCGAACCATCGCAGTTGCTCTGCGTCGCGATAATCCTGCGAGTTGAACATGATGAAGCGCGCTGAGCCGTAGTCAAAGCGATAATACAGCTCCCGATGGGGCAGGGCGAACCGTGCGAGGTAAGTCGCAAAGCGGATGTTACGCTCGTCTTCGTGGTTGCCCGGGCAAACCATGACGGGCACCTGCGAAGCGAGCGGTTCAATCAGCTCGAACCACCTGTCCCAGATAGGTTGGTTGCCGTTGGCGTAGGAGAGGTCGCCCATGATAAGGTGGAATGCTGGCTTGTGTGCAAGGGCGCGGCGCACGTTCTGCTCGGCTGCTTCGGTGACTCCATGGTCCGCGAAAGCGGTGAACACGAACGTTGCTGGCGGTGTGGCGGGTGCCGTGCGGAAGGTACGAACTTCACTCCAACCCTTGGTTGCATCGCCGACACGATACGAGTAGACGCTGTCGGGTTTGAGGTTGCGCACGGTTGCCTGATACAGCGGTCCCGTCTCCTGTGCGTAGCGGATACGGCGGGCGGTCACCGTTTCGGTCAAAGCCTTGCCTTCGCCATACTGCACAACGGGGCGAGGCAGTGCCTCGGCGCTCTGCCAGGTGATGCTCATGGTGTTGCGCGGGTCTTCGCTCCACGACAGATGTATCTGCGAAATGAGTTTTTTCTGAGCCAAACAGTCTGTGCTCAGCAGAAGCACTGAAAGCAGTATCATGAGCAACTTTGCCATTGGAACTTTACCTCCAGATGAAGCTTCTCTAAGGCTGGTGAAAGACCTGCGTGTCTCACGGTGTTTTTCCCTCGCTCGAAGGAAAAGCGGAGGTGCGATGGGAAAAATAGCAGGGGAGGCTGAGCAATGAGGGTATTTGCAGCGTTAGGTGTGTTGATGTTGTTGTTAGCAGGGGGGTGTGCGCGCAGTGAGTCCGTGAACGCACCGCAGCGGGTAACCCCCATTATCGACCAGATTGCGCCCCCTTCGTATTCCGATGGCTATCAGGTTGCGGGCGACGGGTGCGCGGTCACTACCGTCAACGGACAGGTGCCTGTGGTCAGTGTGGATGGTCAGCCGGCGATCAAAGTGGAGATTACCGGTTCGGGCGGTCACTGGAGTGTCGGGCTGGCGCGCCGAGGCTGGGTACGCTGGTATTTGGACGACTATCTGCCGGATGGCGTGATGGAGTTCGAGGTTCGCGGCGACAAGGGTGGTGAGCGCTTCCGCATTGGCTTCGCCGACTCCGACCGCGACAACCGCGGACCGGATACCGACCTGAGCGCCGTGGTGCCTGTGTCGCGATATGCGACCGTCTCCACCCAGTGGCAGAAGGTGCGGATTCCCATTGCTGACATCGTGCGAGAAGCGCCACAGGTGGAGCTGACCGACCTGATCAAGCTGGTACTTTTCAACGACGGCGACCCGCAGCCGATGACCATTTACCTGCGACAGGTGCGGTTTGTCACCACATCTCCCGAGCACAAGCACCCACCAGTGAAGGTGAACCAGCTGGGCTATCTGCCACAGATGACCAAAGTGGCGAAGATCAGCGCGCCCGTCCGGCGGTTTCGGGTGGTAGACGGGACGACCGGCAAAGTCGTGTATGAAGGGGAAACGCGACTGGTAAAAGAGAACGACCCGGTCTCTGGCGACACCGTCTATGAGGCGGACTTCAGCGGTGTGCGCGCTCCCGGCAGATACCGCATTGAGGTAGAGGGGTTGGAACCGTCCCCACCCTTCGAAATCCGGCAGGGTATCTACGATCGCCTGTTTGTGGACGCCACGCGCTTCTACTTCCTGCAGAGGTGCGGGACCGAGCTGACGAAACAGTTCGCCGGCGAGTTTGCCCGTGCGCAGTGCCA
Organism: uncultured bacterium; assembly: GCA_937132045.1. Taxonomy (GTDB): domain Bacteria; phylum Armatimonadota; class HRBIN16; order HRBIN16; family HRBIN16; genus HRBIN16. The sequence continues at coordinate 17,918 of CAKZNX010000092.1, read as the reverse complement.
CATCGGAGACCGGCGTGCCGTGACGCGAGAGGGCACCGACCCGCGCGACGTGAGCGGCGGCTGGCATGACGCAGGCGACAACAATAAGTACCCACCGTGGGTGCGCCATGCGCTCTTTTTCATGCTGGACCTCTACGACCTGAAGCCTGAGGCGTTCAAAGACAGGCAGTTAAACATCCCCGAATCGGGCAACGGCGTGCCGGACATTCTGGATGAAGCGGCATGGGAGCTGGACTGGTTGTTGAAGATGCAGATTCGGCAGGGCGAGCAGGCAGGCGCCGTTTACGACCGGCTCCATGAGCACGCGGCGCCACGCAACCCGAACGCCGAATGGTTGCAGGAGGACCGTCGCCTGCTTCCACCGACGGATGAAGCCACAGCCGTGTGCGCGGCAGTGTGGGCGCGAGCGGCACGCACTTTCTCCACGGTTCCGGCTCTGCGCCCAAAGGCGCAGCGCTATCTGGAGGCGGCGGAGCTTGCCTGGAAACGGCTGGTGGCAAACAGTGCGACGGCCGAGCATCTGCTGACTGCCGCGGCGCCACTGTGGGATGCAACCGGCAAGGAGGAGTATCGCGAGGTCGCCGAGCGCACGCTGGACCAGCTCCTGACAGAGGGGCAGACGCCGGTTCCCGACCGGCTGATGTGGGCGGTGTACGACTGCTCGGTGGCGACGCTGGCGCTGTCGAAGCGTGAGGGCAAGGGGCTGCGCGAGAAGGCGCGAAAATACTGGCTGGAGCTGGCGGATCGCGCGGTGCAGGCGTGGCGCGAGGACGCCTATTCGGTGCCGTTGTGGAGCAGTGACCACTACTGCTGGAGCTCCAACCAGATTATCAGCAAGATGGGATACTACACGCTGGTTGCCAACCGGTTTTCGCCCAGGGCAGAGTATGTTCGCCTGGCGGAGGACACGTTGCACTACCTGCTGGGCAGAAACGCGGTGGCAACCAGTATGGTGACGGGCTACGGCACGCGCGTCACGGTCATCTATCACGGCATCTATGGCAGGTCGGCAGCGGCGCGCCTGCCCGAACCGCCCGGTTTCGTTCCTGGGGGCGTCAACCAGTGGGAGTCGCGGGGCATCAGCGCCTATCCCTCGAAGCACTATCGCCTGGACCCAAACAACTGGACGCTGACGGAACCGGCGATATACTACAACGCACCGCTGATGTTTCTGGCAGGCTACTTCTCGGCAATGAACCGTTGATGCGGAGGTAAACGAAGATGCAGGGCAAGCGAAACCTGTCGCGACGTCAGTTCCTGCGCACTACGGGGGCGGCGGTGATTACCGCCAGTGCACTCGGCTGGAACTACGCCTGGGCACAGGGCAGTGACCGCATTCGCGTGGGGCTGGTCGGCTGTGGCGGGCGGGGAACCGGCGCAGCGCGCGATGCGGCAAACGCGGCAGAAGGCGTGGAAATCTGGGCACTCGGCGACCTGTTCCCCGACAGGATTGAGAACTGCCGCAGGAACCTGGCGAACCTCGGCGATAAGATGCAGGTGGCCGACAGCCGCTGCTTCGCTGGGTTTGACGCCTATAAGCGCGTCATCGAGAGCGGGGTGGACTACGTGCTGTTAGCCACACCGCCCGGTTTCCGCCCCATTCAGTTCAAGGCGGCGGTGGAAGCAGGCAAGCATGTGTTCATGGAGAAGCCCGTTGCTGTCTGTCCCGCAGGTGCGCGCATGGTGATCGAAAGCGCCAAGCTGGCTGAGAGCAAGAAGCTGGGCGTGGTGGCAGGCACGCAATACCGGCACCATCCCGGTTACATTGAAGCCATTCAGCGGATCCATGGGGGCACTATCGGCAAGGTGCTGGCTGCCTATGCCTACTACCTGACCGGCGCCCTGTGGAAATGGGATCGTCAGCCGGGCATGAGCGACATCGAGTGGCAGATTCGTAACTGGCTATACTTTACCTGGCTGTCTGGCGACCACATCGTGGAGCAGTTCGTGCACAACATCGACGTGATGAACTGGGTGATGGGCTCGCCACCGGAGCGTTGTATCGGCATGGGTGGACGACAGGTGCGCACCGACCCGGCGTACGGTCACATCTACGACCACTTCGCCATCGAGTATGTGTATCCCAACGGCGCGCGGGTCACCGCCATGTGCCGGCAGATGGATGGGTGCCTCAACCGTGTCACCAATCAGGTCGTCGGTAGCGAGGGACAGGCGAAGCTGGAGGGCTTCGACACTTTCTGGGTGCGTGGGAAGGAGAATTGGCGCTGGGAAGGACGTGCCAACCCGTACGTGCAGGAGCACGCCGACCTCATCGCCAGCGTGCGCGCAGGCAAACCGATTAACGAAGGTGTGCAGGTCGCAGAGAGCTCGCTGACGGCGATTATGGGACGCATGGCGGCATACACCGGGCAGGAGGTTACCTGGGACTTCGTGCTGAAGGAATCGAAACTGAATCTCGTGCGCGACGTTACCAGCTTTGGCGAAATGCCGGTGGATGAAGTGCCCATGCCCGGCAAGACGCCGCTGGTCTGATGCTAACCAAACCTGCCCGTCTTGCCTTCCCTGCGCGGGAAGGAGGAGACAGTTCCTCTCCCCGTGTCGGGCAGAGGGCGAAGAGAGGCATCATTCGCTGACACTAGGAGGGAGATGCTGATGTCGAAACGCAGAACAAACAACAACGTCACACGTCGGGATTTCCTGAAAACATCGCTCGGTGCGGGCACGGCGGTGCTGGCATCGGGTGTGCTGGGCTGGAACTACGCCTGGGCGCAGGGTAGCGACCGTATCCGTGTGGGCGTTATCGGCTGCGGCGGGCGAGGAACCGGTGCCGCTCGCGACGCGGTGGCTGCGGCTCCAAATGTGGAGATATGGGCGCTGGGCGACCTGTTCCAGGACCGAGCCGAAGGTGCGTTCAACAACCTGCAGAACCTTGATGACAAGTTCAAGGTTACCCGTGAGCGGGTCTTTTGGGGCTTCGACAACTACCTGAAGGTGATCAACAGCGGCGTGGACATGGTCATCCTCGCCGAGCCGCCCGGTTTCCGCCCCACTCACTTCAAGGCTGCGGTGGAGGCAGGCAAGCACGTTTTCATGGAGAAACCGGTGGCTGTGTGTCCTGCCGGTGTGCGCATGGTGGTGGAGGCAGCCAATCTGGCAAGGCAAAAGAAGCTTGGGGTCGTCGCGGGCACTCAGCGCCGTCACCAGACCGGCTACATCGAGACCATCAAACGCATCCACGACGGTGCAATCGGTAAGGTGGTTGCCGCGCAGTGTTACTGGAACCAGGGCGGCTTGTGGAAATGGGACCGGCAGCCGGGCATGAGCGACATCGAGTGGCAGATTCGCAACTGGCTGTACTTCACCTGGCTCTCCGGTGACCACATCGTGGAACAGCACATCCACAACCTGGATATTGTCAACTGGGTGCTGCAGGCTTACCCGGTCAAATGCATCGGCATGGGAGGCAGGCAGGCACGCACTGACCCGGCGTACGGTCACATCTACGACCACTTCGCCATCGAGTACGAGTATCCCGGCGGCGTGCGCGTGCTGAGCATGTGCCGACAGATCGACGGCTGCGCCAACCGCGTCGGCGAGTACATCATCGGCACGGAGGGTGTGTCTGACCCCGGCGGGTGGATACGTGGGAAGGTGCAGTGGCGCAACGAACGAGGCAACAACCCGTACGTGCAGGAGCACACCGACCTCATCAACAGCATCCGCGCGGGTAATCCCTTGAACGAGGGCGAGCAGGTTGCCTACAGCACCCTGACGGCAATCATGGGGCGTATGGCGGCATACACCGGGCAGGAGGTCACCTGGGATTTCGTGCTGAAAGAGTCCAAATTGAACCTGGTGAAAAACCTGACCGGGTTCGGCGAGATTTCCGTCGACCCGGTTGCCGTTCCGGGCAAGACGCCGCTGGTGTAGTCTATGGCAGGTGCGCCACGCTTCTTTTCCGAGGTCGTCGGGCATCGCACCGCAATCGAGCTTCTGCGTCGGGCGGTGCAGTTGGAAAACGTGGCGCACGCCTACCTCTTTACGGGAATGCCGGGCGTGGGCAAGTTCGCGCTTGCTCACGCCTTTGCCAGCGCGTTGACCTGTCAGTCACCCACAGGGGATGGCGAGGCGTGTGGCGAATGTCGAAGCTGCCTCCGCCTGGCGCAGAATGCCCATCCGGAAGTACATCTTATCAGTCCCTACTCGGAACAGACCCTTATCTGGCAGCTCTGGGAAGGGCACAGCACGCCTCGTGAGGCAAAGGCGCATCAGGCAGGCGTACTGGGAAGGACGCTGAACTACGCTCCCACCTTCGGCAAGAGGCTGGTATACATCTTCACGCGGGCAGAGACGCTTACGGAAGCAGCGGCGAACAGTCTGCTGAAAAGTGTGGAGGAACCGCCGCCCTACGCCGTGTTTCTTCTGCTTGCCCCGATGCTGGAGGACGTTCTGGAAACCATTCGTTCGCGGTGCCAGTGGGTTCCGCTCTACCCGGTGGATACGCAGGAGGTCACTCAGTGGCTGGTATCGCGTCACGGGGTAGAGCTGTCGCTGGCACAGCGTTGCGCGCTCATCTCGCAGGGGTGTCCGGGTAGGGCGTGGTCCCTTGCAACACAGCCTCAATCGCTGAAACTGTGGGATGCACTGGCTGACCTCGCTTACCAGATTGCCACCGAACATCAGGGCACGGCACCTGCTCTGCGGATGGCAGAGCGGTTACGCCACCTCGCCACTGTGGACATCTCTCTACCGGACGATACCGAGGCTCCTGCTGATGCCGGAGGCAAGGGCAAGGCACCCACTCGGGGCGCCCTTCTGCTGGCGATGGATGCGCTGAGCACGTGGTTCCGCGATGCACTGTGGCTCGCTTGTGGTGGGGATGCGGGGCGTGTCATCTATCGGGGCGATGAGGAGCGGCTTCGGCAGGCGGCGTCGCAGCTCGGGGCAGGGAGGCTGATGCACGCGCTGGAGGCGCTGATAGACGTGCGCCGTGCCGTGGAGCGCAACGCGAACATTCCGCTGGCAACCGAGGTGCTGATGATGCGCCTGCTGGCACGCTGAAGCGCTGACTCGTTTGCCCGAACCACACGTTAACGAACCCTCGACTTTCCTCACAGCACGCTCCACACACGCGCCTCGGTGGCGCCGACGGGTATAATGGACTGGATGAACGGTTGCGCAACGTCTGAGCGAGGAGAAGCGATGTCTGCCAAGCCTCTGGTAGCCGTGGCAATGAGCGGCGGAGTGGATAGTTCGGTGGCGGCGGCTCTGCTCGTGAAGCAGGGCTACGAGGTGGTGGGGATCACCCTGCAGATATGGCAGGAGAGTCAGACCGACCCAAGGCACAGCGGTTGCTGTTCGCTGGGCGCGGTGGTGGATGCACGTCGAGTGGCACGCCTGCTGGGTATCCCGCACTATGTGCTCAACTTCCGCCAGCAGTTCGCGCAGACCGTGATTGCCGGTTTCATCGAGGAGTATCGGCGCGGGCGCACCCCCAACCCCTGCGTGCAGTGCAACCGCTATGTGAAGTTTGACGCCTTTCTGCAGAAGGCGGACGAGCTCGGCGCACAGTTCATCGCTACCGGACACTACGCGCGGGTCCGTTACGACGAGAAGTCGGGGCGCTGGCTTCTGTTGAGGGCGGTTGACCGGGAGAAGGATCAGTCGTATGTGCTGTTTCCGCTCACTCAGCAGCAGCTGGAGCGGACGCTCTTTCCGCTGGGCGACCTGCCAAGCAAGACCGAAACGCGCGCTCTTGCACGGGATCTGGGCTTGCCGGTCGCCGAGAAACCCGACAGCCAGGAGATATGCTTCGTCGCCGAGGCGGGTGGGTATCGCTCTTTCCTGCAGAGCAGGGTGCCTGATTCGGTGCGTCACGGCGAAATCCACGATGTGCACGGAAACGTGCTGGGAACACACCTCGGCGTCTCTTTCTACACGATTGGTCAGCGCCGGGGGCTGGGCATCTCAGGGCGTCGGGAGCCGCTGTATGTGGTGGACATCGACGCACAGAACAACATCGTGGTGGTCGGCACGGAGCAGCACCTGTACTGTCGGCGCTTCCGGGTGGAGGACGTCAACTGGATAGCGATTGACAGATTGACAACGCCTCTTGCAGTGGAAGCGCGGATACGCTACAATATGCGTGAGGCGCCTGCGACGGTTTTCCCGATGGAGGATGTGCACTGTGTGGAGGTGGAGTTTGGGTCGCCTCAGCGTGCGGTGACGCCGGGGCAGGCGGCGGTGTTCACCCGTGGCGACGTGGTGATTGGGGGCGGAACCATATCCCGGCGGTTGGAGTGAGAGGCATGGAGGGGTTGATTCAGGCTGGTATTGTGATATTGATTCTGTTGGGCATTGTGGTGCTGGCGCTGCTGATACCCGTGGTCATTCGCCTGAGGCGCACGGTAGCCGAAGCGGAGCGGACGATTGTGGATTTGCGCGGGCAGGCGGTACCGGCGCTTCAGGAAGTACCTCCCACCATCAACCAGCTGCAGCAGGTTCTGCAGTCAACGGACACCATTCTGAGGGAGACGCACACCGCTCTGATGCCTGCCGTGAAGGAGGCTGGCACCGCGCTCAACGATGATGTGATACCGTCTCTGCGCGAGGCTCTGGTCACGGTGCGGCACCTGATCAAGGTGGTGCGCAGCCTCGTTGAGAAGGTAGAGCGCATCGAGCGTGTGTTGTCGGCGGTGGATGCGGTCACGCATCCCCATAAGGTGGCGAAAGTGGTCAAATCGGTCACGTCATCACCTGTCGCCCGTCCGAGCGTGTGGGTTGAGGCGTTGAAGCGCGGGTATGCCGTGTTGAAGGGTGAGCGACCGACCGAAACGCCACCGCCACCTGCAGGGTCAACTAATAAGGAGGAGCCCCCTGCTGGGGAGACGCTAGAAGAACAGAGAGGAGGAGAGCAACATGTCGGACAATGAGGATCGCAGCGTATTGTTAAGCGTTCTGGCTGGTATCGGCATTGGCGCGATAGTGGGCGCGGTCGTGGGATTGCTGTTCGCGCCGAAGTCGGGTCAGGAGACCCGCGAGGAGCTTGGCAAGGCGGTCGAGAGGCTGAAGGAGAGCGTGGCTGACCTCTCGCATCGCATCAAGCCTGCGCTGGAAACGGTAGCCTCCACCATTCGGCAGAAGGCGGCTGGTGAAGAGGCTGCCGAGGCAGGTGAGAATGTCCCGGAGCAGGCGCAGGCGTAACCAGACCGACGAGTCGGAACGCCCGCCCGAGCCACGGGCGGGCGATCTTGCCCATCTGGTAGCCGAAGCCCACGCCGACCTGCCCTCTCTGTTGCCGGCACGGGTGCGGACCTGGGCGGGCATTGCCGTTGTGGGGCTGATTGGGTGGGCAGGCTATGTATTGTGGGATGTGCTGTGGCCCTTCGTGGTTGCCTTCGCCATTGCTGGCTTGCTGGACGGTCAGCTTCGCGCACTGGAACGACGTGGCTATTCGCGCGTGGCAGCTACCGTGCTGGTGTTCGTTGCCTTCGTGCTGCTGGTGACGGCGTCGCTGTTCTATCTGGTTCCTTTGATTGTGTCGCAGCTGCAGGGGTTGATTCGCGACCTGCCGCGATATATCCTGGAAGCGAACGACTGGTTTCAGGAAGAGTTGCAACCGTTCCTTCACCGTCATCATGAGACCCTTCAGCGCCTGAACCTGCCCGAAGACCCGCAGGAGCTCATCGATCGTTACTCAGAGCAGATTAACGTGCATATAACGGCGTGGATGAGCAATCTGCTGAACTATGTGACCGGCACGCTGGGAAAGCTGCTGTGGTTTGTTATCATCCCTATCATCACTTTCTTTGCCATGGTGGACCTGCCGCGTCTTCACCGCAGGCTACTGGACATGGTGCCGGAGGGATCACACCCTTCTGTGGTGAGCTTGCTCAGGGCGCTGGGTGTGGTGTGGACAGGTTACCTGCGTGGTCTGGCAACCGTCGCTATCCTGTATGGTATCACCATGGCGATCATCTTCAGCCTGCTGGGTGTGCGCTATGCGGTTATACTGGGCTTGCTGGCAGGCTTGCTATACCTCGTTCCCTACGTGGGCGCTTTGCTGATTGCGCTGAGTGCCGGACTGGTGGCGTTCTTCGGCGGCAATGGGCAGATTTTGTGGCTCCTCGAAGCGCCAGCACTCTCGTGGAAGTATACGGCGCTGGTAGTGGGTATCGCCCTGCTGGTGAACACCCTGTTTGACCAGCTGCTGGTTCCTCGTATTGTGGGCGGTTCGGTTGGGCTTCATCCTGTAGCCAGTATCTTCGCGCTGATCGTGGGCGCCAAGCTGTTTGGCATCTGGGGCATGTTGCTGGCGATACCTGTCGCAGCAAGCCTTTGGATTGTCTTGCTCGCCCTGTTTCCGGCTCTGCGTCCGAAGGCAGAAGCTCCCACGTCTGCGGAGACCTGACCTTCGTCAGCCTGCTACAACCAGGTTCGGCGTGAACGGAGATACGCAGCAACCACTGGCACTTTGACGATTTGCAGGTTACAATAAGCCTTGGAAACGCAGCAACCTGTGCAAAGGACGGATTACTGATGAACCGCGAGCGCGCGTTGAAGGCGTTTACCGGGGAGATGACCGACCGCATCCCACACTGGGAGATCATCTCTTGCCCGGACGCCATTGAGTTCATCACTGGTATCGACCCCTGGCAACGTCCCCGTCTGTCGCAGAAAGCGCTGGTGGAGCGCTATGCGATAGACCTCTACACCCTTCCGGCAGACGACACCCCCGTGCCGCGCCCGCCAACAGATGTAGTTTACGAGGATGCCGAAGGGCGCAAGACGGTGCGCTGGGGCTGGGACCACACCTGGCACTGGGACTGGGGGCATCGGTTCCGCTGTGTGGACGACGTGCTGAAGTATCAGCCCACGGAACACTGGGACTATCGCGAGATGGACCCCATTGCCCGAGACCTGTCACCGTCGGAGGATGAGCTGGCAAAGCAGTTTCAGGCGCAGGTAGACCGAGACCGCGCTGCCAACAGCGACCTGTGTCTGGAAATTGGGCATTTCTATAACACCCTCTTCATGTGGCCTCTGCTCACCTTCGGATGGGAACTGTGGTTGGAAGTAGCGGTGGAGTACCCGCAGGAAGCCAAACGCCTTCTGCGCGATTTTGCCGAGGTCTCGCGTAAGGTGTTTCGCGCCTGGGCGAAGACGGACGTGCAGGTCTTCTCCAGCCACGACGACATCTGTCATCGTCAGGGACCCGTGTTCTCACCGAAGTGGCTGAGCGAGAATATCTACCCCTATTACGAGGAGTTCTGGGGCTATCTGAAGGCGGCAGGCAAGAAGATTTTCTTCGTGTCGGATGGTAACGTGGACATGGTCGCGGAGGATGTGCTGGCGTGTGGGGCGGATGGCATCTTCTGTGAGACCTACACCGACTGGCGTGGCTTCCTGCGCCGGCATCCCGACAAGGTGTTGCTGGGCGGCGGAGACAACCGTGTGATTATGAGCAACGACCCCGAGGCGATAGACCGAATGGTTCGCGAGATGGCGGAGGCAGGGCGTGATGTGCCCGGCTATTTCTTCTGTGTGGGCAACCACCTGACCTGGGACCTGCCGCCCGAAGGTGTGAAGGCGTACTTCGACGCCGCCGAGAAGTACGGAGTGCGCACTGTATGACGGAGGCTGTCATATTCGACATTGACGGCGTGCTGGTGGACTCGCCGCACGAGCGTGCCTGGGGCGACACTCTGGAACGGCTGATGCGCAGGCAGTGGTGCGATGTTGCGCCTCATACCGCATACGCGCCGGAGCGTTACACCACCGAGGTCTATCAGCAGGTGGTCTCTGGTAAGCCCCGGCAGGAAGGGGCAGCTGCTTTGCTTCGCTACTTTCGCGTTCCCGACCCTGACGGCACACGAACACAACAGCTATGCGATCTGAAGCAGGTGATGATTGTGGAGCTGATCGAGCGTGGGGAGTTTACTGCCTTCGAGGACGGCTTGCGCTTTATCCTTACGCTGAAGGCGCGCGGAATGTGCCTCGCAGCCGCGTCGTCGTCCAAGAACGCGAACCGAATGCTGGAGAGGGTGCGCCTGCTACCGTTTTGTGGTAAATACTCCCTGAGTTATCCATTCGTCACCGCCGAAACGCGCCTCATCGACCTGTTCGACGCGAATGTCTGCGGGCACGACTTCGCCCGGGGCAAGCCGCATCCGGAGATATTCCTCTCTGCTGCCGACCTGCTTGGCGCGACGCCCAGCCACTGCGTCGTGGTGGAGGATGCGCCGGCGGGCGTGCTGGCGGCAAAGCGAGGCGGAATGCGCTGTATCGGCGTAGCGCGCCGCGACGACCACGATCTTCTGCGTGAAGCGGGCGCCGACTGGGTGGTGACGACTCTGGACGAGGTGCACATCGAGGAGCTGTAAACCGCTATGGAGGACTACGACTTTACCGACGGCTACATCATCCGCGAAAAGGTGTACAAACCCGAGGAGGAGAGCGCGAAGGCTACCGTTTTCGCGCTGGCAAACGGTTACATGGGACTGCGTGGGGCAGGGGAAGAACTGCCTCCCGGCATCCCCGGCGTGAAGGGCTGTTACATCAACGGCATATACGACACCCCGCGCGGAAAACTCACCGAACGCGAGTTCCCCAACATGCCCGACTGGACGCTGATCCAGTTCTGGGTCGACCATGACCCCTTTGACCCCGCCAACATGGGCGAACTGGTGGATTACACTCGTGAGCTGGACATGCGCGAGGGGATGATGCGCCGCCGAATCCGCTGGAGAAGTCCATCGGGCAAAGTGGTGCGGATGGAGAGCGAGCGCTTCCTGAGCCTGAGCCATCTTCACGTCGGGGTCATTCGCTATCGGCTGACCGCCGAAGATGACGCGCACTTCGTACTGCATTCCTGCATCGACGGCGCCGTCAACAACCGCTGGGCATACCACTTCCGACGCTTTACCCGCCGCCAGGAGGGCGACGGCGACTATCTGGAGGTGGAGACATTTGACCCGGGTTACCGTATTGGAGTGATGGCGCGCCATGAGGTGCGCGCGCCCGTTCCGGTACAGATCGAGCGCGATGACCCCACCGACCGCTGTGTGCGAACCGTCTTCACCTTTGACCTGCAGGCGGGGCAGGAGGTGGAGTTGACCAAATGGTGCGCGCTCTACGAAAGCCGGTCCAGCTCGGGTGACCTCTACAGGCTGTGCAACGCGGAGCTGGATGCGATAAGCGGCACGGGCTATGATGCGCTGAAGGCGGAACATGTGAAGCTTTGGACAGAGCGCTGGCAGGCGTCGGATGTGGTGGTGGAATGTGACGACGAAGCGCAGATGGGCATCCGTTTCGCCGTGTTCCACCTGCTGGCAGCCGCACCGTTCCACGATGACCGCCTTAGCATTCCGGCGCGCGGTCTGCAGGGGCAGGACTACTACGGCTCCATCTTCTGGGACTGCGAGATTTTCGTGTTGCCCATGTTCATCTACACCCAGCCGCGGGTGGCGCGCAACATCCTGCGCTATCGTTACCATACCCTGGCGGGCGCCAAGCGCAAAGCCAAACGACTGGGGTTCGGAGGGGCTTACTACGCCTGGCAGAGCCAGGAAACAGGCGACGAGCAGTGCGACCTCTACGTGTTCACCAACCCGCTGACCGGCGAGCCAATCCGCAGCTACTTCGCGGATGAGCAGATTCACATCTCTGCGGATATCGTCTACGCCCAGTGGCAATACTGGCAGGCGACGGGCGATGCGGAGTTCTGGCTGGACGGCGGCGCGGAGGTCGCTGTGGAGGTGGCTCGTTTCTTTGCGTCGCGCGTGCAGTATCACCGCGAGGAAGACCTCTACGAGCTGCGCTCGGTGCTGGGACCAGACGAGTACCACGAGCGCGTCAACAACAACGCCTACACCAACGCACTGGCGCAGTTCAGCCTGCAAAAGGCGCTGGAAGTACTGGGTATTCTGGAGGAGCGGTATCCGGAATACTACCCCGCTTTTGTGGCGCAGCTGGGCGTGAGCGAGAGAGAGCTGGCAAAATGGCGCGAGGTTGCAGAGAAGCTGTATGTGCCCGCGCCTGACCCGCAGACACGGCTCGTCCCGCAGTTCGAGGGCTACTTCAGCCTGCGCGACGAGCCGGTAGAGCAGACGCGCAAGCGACTCGCTCATCCCGACCTGCACCCGGGCGGACCGCTGGGTCCGTATCAAGAGACGCAGAACATCAAGCAGGCGGATGTGGTGATGCTCCTCTACCTCCTGCGTGACCGCTACGACTCGGAGACCAAACTGGCAAACTGGCGCTACTACGAGCCACGCACGGCACACGACTCGTCGCTCAGCCCGATGGCGTATTCGCTGGTGGCTGCGGACGTGGGACTGGTCGACTGGGCGTACAAATACTTCCTCTACACGTCGTACATCGACCTCGCCTCATACGGTCCCCACTGGAATCTGGGCATACACGCGGCGTCGCTGGGTGGGGCATGGCAGGCGGTGGTCAACGGGTTCTGCCAGCTGGACCTGACGGCAAGAGGCATCCGCTTCCTGAAATCACCCGTGTTACCTCCGCACTGGAGGGAGGTGCGCTTTCGCGTGGTTTGGCACGGGCAACCGGTTCAGGTGACCGTGCGAGGCGACAGTGTTGAGCTGGTCGCTCTGGGCGATGTGGAGGTGCCCGTTCTCTGCCCGGTCGGCATTATCCGAATACAGCCCAGCGAAGGCTGGCTGTGGCGTTACCGTGAAGCGTGATAGCATGGGGGCAAGCGTCAGCTCGCCCCCGCTGCATTGCAGTTAGCCCGGTTTGTCCTCCTCGTTCACCGTCAATCCGTACAGCCGTGCCAGCTGAAGCACCTGCTTGCGCCAATCGCCGTACACGGTGACCCGATGCCAGCCCATGTCCCATTCGTTCAGGATGTTCTCCGCGTTCGTTTGCGCTGCCAGCTTCGTGCGGCAGGCTTTGGGGTCGTCGAGGTTGGCGACGGTCTTGCCGGTATGGATGACCATCCGCTTGCCCATGACGTCGATCGCCAGCGTGGTCACCGGTTCGCCAACGGGCATCAGCGACTGCACGGAAGCACCCCTCTGGTCTTCCGCGTGTGACCGGATGATGTACGGGTTTACCTTGCCCTTCGGGCCGTACACGCGATTGGTCGCCACGCAGTGGGCGTAGATAATCCACCCTCGGGCAGTGTCGATCACCGGGTCGGATACGTAACCGGGGCGTCCGGTGAGGTAGCGCATCATCAGCTGGGTGCAGGTGGAGTTCAGGTCGCCTTCGCAGACGCCGGTGCTGCCGTCGTTGTTGAGCTGGAAGAAGGTGAGGCAGGGATACGCGGTTACGCGACCAGAGTAGAACATGCCGAGGCAATCCATCGTCACAGCGTCCGCTCGCTTGTCGGTTGCTGCCTGAGTCAGCGCGAGATACATCTTGCCGGACTTGATGATTTCCTCGCGCGACGGCTCCACGACCTTTTTCGCCTGCTTCATCCACATGTCCGCCCAGCGCGTGGCTTCAGCCTCGTCCGCCTTTGCGTAATAGGAGGCGAGCTCCTCTGAACCCATCCTCACCACTTCCGTGCCGAACAGGCTCTTAATGCCGCCTGCCCAGCCGGACACGTCGTAATCCACCACGTCCAGGATGACGGACTCCTTCATGGCGCGTATCACGCTGAAAAGACGCACGGCGTCCACCACGTCCTCAAAGCGCGAGGAGCTCACGGTGACCACCGGCAGCTTCTCCCGATTGGCGACCCCAGCAATCACGAGCGTCTCCCCCGACCCGGCAAACAGGTCATCCACCATCACCATCGGTTTGCCGCTGCGTGCCAGCACGTTGGGAGCGCCTGTCCATATGCCGATGTTGTAGCAGACGAAGCCGTCGATATTCTCCGACTCTTTCGCGATCGCTTCGGCTTGCTGGGCGGTCCATGCTGTGCGGACGGCGAAGCGGATGTCGGAGCAGGCTTCCTGCAGTTTGGCAGTAATTTCCCGCTTGCGTCCCTCATAGTCATAGCCAACGGTGGGCCAGGTGGGATACTCCGGTGGCACGTGACTGAAGACCACCGTCACGCGCGCCTTACTCTTCGAAAACACAGGACTGCGGCTGGTGAGCGGTGCGGATGCGAACACAGGGGCATCAAGGGGAAACAACGTCCATGCGGCCACTGCGCCCGTTGCGTGGAGGAACTGCCTGCGCGTCAGAAAACAGCGATTGCACGGAGACATGTGAGTACCCTCCCACATCATAGTGACCTTGTCAGTCAGTACTTGTAATAAGCGTCGGGTTACTCCTCTCCATTAGAGAAGCAAAACATTCAGACAAGGCGCAGGGTTACTGCGTTGCCATATCGTATCGATGCAACGAGGAAAGGGGCGCCTTACTATGGATTGGATACGCAACGCGATCGAGCAGATATTGCCGGAGCTGGTGGCGCTGCGGCACGACCTGCATGCACACCCTGAGCTCGCGTTCGAGGAATATCGCACTGCGGAGGTGGTGGCTCAGTGGCTGCAGCGATGGGGCATAGAGGTGCGTACCGGTATTGGCAAGACGGGTGTGGTCGGTACTCTGCGCGGCGAAGCGGGCGTGGGTGATATCGTCGGCTTCCGCGCGGATATGGACGCTCTGCCCATTGAAGAAGCCAATGACCTGCCGTACCGCTCGCGTAACCCCGGCAAGATGCACGCCTGCGGTCACGATGGGCACACCACCATTCTGCTGGGCGCGGCGGCGGTGCTGGCGCAGTGTCGTGAACGGGTTCGCGGGTGCGTGCGCTTCTACTTTCAGCCTGCGGAAGAGGGCGTGTCGGGTGCACGGGCGATGCTGGCGGAGGGCGTTCTGGAGGAGATGCCACCGAAGTGGGTGGTGGCTCTGCATGGACGCCCGGGCTTGCCTGCAGGATGCATTGCGCTCCGCGCTGGAGCGATACTGGCTTCGGCAGACACCTTCGACATCTGGCTGAAGGGCAGGGGTGGGCACGCCGCCTTGCCCCATCTGACGGATGACCCGATAGTGGCAGGAGCATATCTGATACAGGCGTTGCAGACCATCGCCAGCCGGGAAAGCAGTGCGTTAGACCCGGTGGTGTTGAGCGTCACGCAGTTTCACGCAGGCAATACTTACAACGTTCTGCCGACCGTAGCGCATCTGACTGGCACGGTGCGCTGTCTGCAGGAGGGGACGCGCGGAAGGGTGCGCGAGCGCATGGCACAGATGGTGGAGGCTACAGCGCAGTCGTGGCACCTGCGGGGGGAGTTCGAGTGGCACGACGGGGTGCCGCCGCTCTGCAACGACAGGGCGGTAACCGAGATGGTGGCGCGCGTGGCGACCGAGGCGTTTGGGGCGGAGAGCGTGCAGTGGTTGGAACACCCGCTGATGGGCGCGGAGGACTTTGCCTATTTCGCGCGAGCCGTTCCCGCGGCGATGTTCCTGCTGGGGTTGGGCGATGTGGCAGACTGGCATACTGCCTGCTTCGATTTCAACGACGATGCCATCGCGCCGGGGGTGGAAATGCTTGTGAGGCTGGCGTTACAACGAACATGATGCAGTCGTGTGAGGCACGCATCATGCGGTTTTGGAGAAAGGTGTTATTCCGGTTCATGGTGCAAAATGCGGTCAATTTCCGATAGCAGGGAAGGCACCTCCTGTGTGGCCACGTTCCAAACGATGTCGTAATTGATACCGAAGTAATGGTGGATGACTTTATCGCGCATGCGCACCATACTACGCCACGGGAGCTGTGGGTAGGAGGATTTCAAAGAGCTGGAGACCTTCTTAGCTGCCTCTCCGATGACCTCAAGGTTGCGGATTACTGCGTACTGAGTCTTGGTATCCTTCAGGAACTGTTCGTAGGTAACGCCCTCGGTGTAAACGCGGATTCTACGCATTGCTTCCACCATGTCGGTGAGGTACTCTCGGTCGCGTCGCTGCTCAGACATCCGTCGCAGTCCTCACAATCTCCTCGGCGATGGCGCTGTGTCGTGGGTTGAGGAGGCTCTGGTGGAGTGTGGCAAATGTCGTCAGGTGTACTTTCCTGCCCAGAACTCTTTCCAGATGGTCGCCTAACGAAACGAACTCCAGTCCGACTGGGCGACAGAACTCCACCAGCAAATCGACATCGCTTCTGCCAGTAGCGTTCCCTTTCGCGAACGAACCGAAAAGCGCCATGCGTGCCACGCCGAACCGTTCCCTGAGACGCGGCATCTCATCGCGCAGCATCTGTAGAACTTTTTCTCTGGTTAGCGTTCCGCTCATAGTCGTACGCTTTGACGCGATGGACTCATTCACATCATAGTTTACACCCGCCGCAGGATGCGCTGCAACATCCAGTATCACATGTAGAAACAGGGCGGCTTTGCCGCCCTGTTTGCGCAGATGAACCGCTTTGGCATCCCTCCTCTCACGATGCCTCTGGTGTCCTTCGCCAGCCAAGCTAGAGGTATGCGCCCTCGCGTATCATCAGTATCACCAATGCGACAGCAGCAACCGCCACTGCCACTGCAATGACCGAGGTCATGTTGCCTGCACCTCGCTTCCGTGCGCCACTATGTCAGGGTTGAACCACGGGTTGTCACGGCTTGGCTTTCACAGAGGTGTTTCCACGCGTCCTCACAGGGAGCGCCTGCGCATCATGCGAGGTGCACCAAAAACCCGAAAGGCTACTGACGGCAATCTGTGCAGGCTTAACGACGCTTCACTTCGCGTAGGCGTTGAGCATACGACGAGCGCTTGTATGCCTCGTCCAGCGGGTAGCAACCGGACGGCAGTCCGTTTCGGGGGGCGGTGGTGCAGTCGCTGAAGGTGCGACAGAGGCGCTTTGTCTGCAGAGGTTTGCCTTCCAGCACATCGCGGGGCAGCTCGGGATACGCCAGCATCATCCTGCCCAGACCGACGAAGTCTGTCCAGCCCTCTCGCACCGCCGCCTGCGCGACGTGCGGAAGATAGTCCTGGAGGTAGGTGTATGCTGTGCCCACGATCGCGAAGTCCGGGAACAATGCCTTCAGAGTGCGCACCACCTGCATCTGCCGGGCTACACCTACCAGCGGGTCTTCTGGCGGCTGATAGCCATCGGAAGGCGGATACAGGGCAGGACGCTGGATATGGGGGTTATAATATGGGCTACCGGCGGTGAGGTTGACCAGCCGAATGCCGAGTTCGCGCAGCAGGTTCATGAAGGCAACCGTCTCGGTCAGGTCGGGTTCCAGGGGATTGTCGGGGTTGATACCGAAGCCCCATCGGTAAGGCAGGAGACCTTCGAAAGGCTCTGGCACGCCGCTACCCGGCTTGCCGGGTAGCGAGGTATTGGGGTCGGGACGGAACGGTATCAGGTCAAAGGCGGACAACCGCACGCCAATCTCTAGTTCGGGCACCTCGGCGCGGATACCCTGCACCACTTCGCGCAAGAAACGGGTGCGGTTCTGGAAGGACCCTCCATAATCGCCTTCTCGTGTATGGGCGCTGAGGAACTCGTGCCCGAGGTAGCCATGACAGTGCTTGACATCCACAAAGTGAAAGCCAATCTGGTATGCCAGCTTCGCCGCCTGCACGAACGAATCGATAATCTGGCACACCTCGTCATCGCTCAGCAACGGGTAGTCGCTCGGCAGGTTCAGGCGACGGTCCAGAATCGGGTGGTGATACAGGATACGTGGCTCGGGGCGATCGTTCGGACGGCTGTAGCGTCCGGAGTGGGTCAACTGGAGTCCAATCAATAGCCCATCGGTGCTGCCGGTGGCTTTACGGTGTTCCTCCACCAGCGCCTCGCGCAGGCGAGCGATGTCGTCGCGGGTATGTTCGTTCAGAACCAGCTGGTTCGGGTTAGCTCTGCCGTCGTGTTGCACAGCCACTGCCTCGCCGCCCCAGATGAGCTTCGCGCCACTGCTGCCAAATCGTCTCCAGCGTCGGAGTGTAAGCTCGGAGGGCCGCCCGTCCAGAGTGCCGTCCCATCCTTCCATGGGTTGAACGGCGAAGCGGTTCCCGACGGTGAAACCGTCCATCTG
>CAKZNX010000091.1 GCA_937132045.1 uncultured bacterium | reverse complement strand
TTCGCCTGACTCTCACCCTGCCCGTCCTGAACGCGGCAAGAGGCGTCTTCTTCCTCGTGACCGGCTCGGACAAGGCGGAAGCAGTACGACGCATTCTGCTGGAAGGGCAACCTCTCCCCGCCGGGCTGGTGCAGCCCGAAGGCGGCGAGCTGATGTGGTGGCTGGACCGTGCCGCGACCGAAGGCATCAGTATGAGGGTGCTTGAAGAAGATGAGGACTAACCCCCCACCCCCCTTACCGACGCGGGAAGGGGAAGTTCGGAACCTCTCTCTGCTACGGGGAGAGGCAGGGAGAGGGGTCTCAAACCGCTTTTCCGACAACCGCTCAGTACAGACAGCTGGGTACATGCCCCTTAGCACGCGCCGACCAGAAGATGAAACGATACCGAAACCGCTCTCTCAGGCGTCTAAGCAATGGACGCAACGATTGCGAGGTGAATGCCATGAGAACCCTTTGGCTTCTGCCGCTGTTCGCACTGATTGTCACGGGGTGTGGGGGTGTTGCCACCACGGGAGTGGGCACTGAGCCGTCACCTCAGCCCAACGCGAACCGCAAGCCCGAAGCAAACAGAAAGGTGGAACCCAGGCTGATAGAAGCAAACAACCAGTTCGGTTTCGCGCTTTTGCAGGAGCTCCGTGAGGTAGACGCCCAGAAGAACCTGCTGGTCTCGCCCATGAGCATCACCCTTGCTCTGGCAATGACCTACAACGGCTCTGCGGGAGAAACCGAGCGCGCCATGGCGAAGGCGATGTCGCTGGAGGGTATGGACCGGGAAACCCTGAATCAGGCGGTGCTGGACCTGCGCCAGAGTCTGCAAAGTGCTGACCCCAAGGTGGAACTGAGTATCGCCAACTCCCTCTGGGCGCGCGCGGGGGTGACCTTCAAACAGTCCTTCCTGGACATCAACCGGCGCTTCTTCGGGGCGCAGGTGAGCGTGCTGGACTTCGACAACCCGGAGGCGGCGCAGACCATCAACAGCTGGGTGGATAGCAGCACCAGAGGCAAGATCAAGAAAATCGTCGGCAACATCCCGGGCAATACGGTGATGTTTCTGATCAACGCCATTTACTTCAACGGCAAGTGGCAGAAGCCGTTTGACAGGGCGCTCACCCAGCAGAAGCCCTTTCATCTCGCCAGCGGTGAGCAGAAGCCCGTGCAGATGATGGTGCAGATGGGCAGGTCTCCCTACCTGAAGGGAGATGGCTTCCAGATGGTCAGTCTGCCATACGGCAGTGGGCGCATGAGCATGGTCATCGCCCTGCCCGATGAGGGAGTGAGTTTGGCGGACTGGCTAAAGACGCTGGACGCGAAGAGCTGGAAAGAGTGCACGTCGCGCCTGGTGACGACCGAAGGGCGTCTGGAGATGCCGCGCTTCAGGATGGAATACGGCAAAACGCTGAACGATGCGCTCAAGTCGCTCGGCATGGAGGTTGCTTTCCTGCCTGACCGCGCCGACTTTACCGGTATGCGTGATCAGCGCGACCTCTTCCTCCAGAGAGTATACCACCAGGCGTTGGTGGAGGTGAACGAAGAGGGCACCGAAGCTGCAGCGGTCACCTCGGTGCAGGTGGGCATCACGTCGGTTCAGCAACCGCGCCAGCCGTTTCGGATGGTGGTCGACCGACCGTTCTTCTTCGCCATCCTCGACACGCGCACGGGGGCGGTGCTGTTCATGGGTGCTGTCTACGAGCCGCAGTAGCGCAAGCCTGTCGGATTCGCCGGCGATTTCCGATAATATGAGCAGGAAACCCGTGATTCGGCGAGCGTCACGGGCGAACTGCTCTATCGAAGAGGGGTACAATACATCTGTGCAACAACACTCGTGCCACAAGAAGGGGGTTCCGCCGCCTATGAAGCGCGTCACGATCCTGATTACCCTGCTGATGGTATTTTGCGTCACCACATCGATGCTGGCGCAGGGCGAGCCAGTGCGCATCGGCGCTGGCGACACGCTGGGCATCACGCTCATCGGGGACAGAGACATCAGCGGTCAATACAAGGTGGACGACAGCGGGTACATCAAGATGCCCCTGCTCGGCTCCATCCTCGTCGCCGGGGAGACCGAAGAGAGCCTCACCAAAAAGCTCACCGAGATGCTGAAGCGATACTACGTGGAGCCGGTGGTCACCGTGGTGATTCTGGAGCGATTCCCTCGCTACGTCACCGTTACCGGCGCGGTGCGCAAGGGAGGCAAGGTTCCCCTGCGCGAAAACATGCCCACGCGCCTTATCGAGGTCATCCAGGCAGCCGAGCCGGAACAGAGCGCAGACCTCGCTCGCATCAAGCTGACCCGCAAACAGCCTGCCCCCGCCGAGCTGACCCTCGACCTCGAGCGGTTCATCAAGTTCGGCGACCCGACGGCGAACGTGGAGATAATGCCCGATGACGTCATCCTCGTGCCTGCCAAGCAGATGATGACCGTCTTCGTCACCGGGGCGGTTGCCAGACCGGGTGCCGTGACCCTGCAGGAGGGCAGCACGTTCCGCGAAGCAATCCTGTTGTGCGGAGGCTTGCAGCCCAACGCCGACAACTCGCGTATCACCATCCGCCACGAGGGGCAGACCGAGGAGATACCCGTCAACTACAACGACGCCATGACTCAGGAGCCGGCGAAGCAGGTGGTGCTGAAGAATGGCGACCGCATCCTGGTGCCTACGGTGCAGGAGGCAGTGACCATCTCGGTATTCGGCGGGGTGAACCGCCCCGGACCACTGCCGCTGGTCGGACGGATGCGCCTGAGCGAGGCAATCGGCAACGCTGGCGGTTTCAGCCCGTTTGCGCGAAAGTGGGACATCAAGATTCTGCGCGCCACCCCCGGCAGCAATAAGCGCCAGACCATCAAGGTCAACTTCGCCGAGATCGAGGAAGGGAAGGCGGACGACGTCTACCTGGAGCCGAACGACCAGATTGTGGTTGCCGAGCGACCGCGCGAGCAGTTCAACCTGGGTAGTGCGCTGTCGATGCTGTCGGCAATCGCCAGCCTCGCCTGGTTGCTGAGGCGCAGGTAGGCAGACCCCCGCTGCAGAGCGCAGATGTTCTCTTCTGAGCTCCTGCAGACCGGCGCGGAGGCGCTGGGCGTGGTGCTCGTTCGGGCACAACTCGAGCAGTTCGAACACTACGCCCGGCGCCTCTTCGAGGCGAATCAGCATATGAACCTCACCGCCGTGCCGCCGGAGGAGACGGTCACGCGCCACTTTCTGGACTCGCTGACGCTGAAAGCCGCGTGGCAGCCCTTCGCCAGGGCGAGAGCGCTGGATGTGGGCACCGGGGCGGGATTTCCCGGCTTGCCTCTCAAAATCGCCTTCCCCGCCATGCACCTTGCCCTGCTTGACTCCCGTCACGACCCGTTCCTGTTCCTCGCCCCGCTGTGTGAGGAGCTGGATATCCGCGACGTGGAGTTCATCCAGAAGCGTGCGGAAGAAGCGGCGCGCGACAGCCGACGGCGCGAAGCGTTCGACATGGTCACGGCGCGGGCGGTGGCGCACCTGTGGGCACTGGCAGAATGGACGATGCCTTTCGTGAGGCTGAACGGGGTGGCAGTATGGATGAAGCGCCCTTCTCAGCGGGTGGAGGTTCAGCAGTCGGATTCGCAGATACAGCGACTGGGTGGCGCACAACCGGAGATCGTGGAGGTGTCAGTGCCTCACACGGATATCGTTAACCTGCTCGTACGCGCGTCGAAGGTCGCGACAACTCCGCCAGCTTATCCCCGCTCTACCCCGCGCGTACTGAGAGAGACCAGACGCTTTCGCCTCTCAGGTGATGATACCTGATATCGAGTCCATCCCAAGCGCCCCCGGCGCCTATCAGCTGGTGCTGTGCCTGCCTGAGGAAGTCAGGCTGGAGGTGGGCAGCCTGGGGGTGTTCTCATTTCCTGCAGGCAGATACGTTTACACCGGCAGTGCGATGGGTGGACTTCGTGCCCGGATCGCCCGGCACCTGCGGCGCGAGAAACGTCTGCGGTGGCACATCGATTACCTTCTGACGGTGGCGCAGGTGGAGCAAGTACACCTGTATCCCTCCAGCTACCGCGTCGAGTGCGAACTGAATCGGCAGATACTGCGCCAGTCGGGAGCGCAGGTCGTGGTGCCCGGTTTCGGCTCCAGCGATTGCCGCTGTCCGTCGCATCTGGTGTACGTAGAGCCGTGTGCAGGTTTGTGAGGCGTCGCTACCGAAAACTTCCCTGAATACTGTTGTTCCAGAGAGAAGAGGGAAATATGGTCCGAATAACAGGTCATCGCAGGTTATACGCTGTCCTCTACGGCTGGCTTCTGTTAATGGCGCTGATCCCCCTGCACGCCCAAACGGCAACCCGTACGGTGGGCGAAGGGGTGGTGCTGAAACAGTATGTCCAGCCATTTTTCG
>CAKZNX010000090.1 GCA_937132045.1 uncultured bacterium | reverse complement strand
GGGCAGGGGACGCAATCGCCTGCGCCTTGCGCTAGTTGAAGAGGATTGCTTCGTCGCTGCGCTCCTCGCAATGACACTGTAGGAGAGGTCCGTGCCCTCCGTGGGTCGCGGCTGCCTGTCATGCGGCATCGCAAGGCGCCGTATCTCGTGCTCTCGTCTGGCGTCATCCCCAGCGAGCGTCTCGGTGAAGCGGCAACCGAGTCAAGCTCCCCAGAAGCTGTAGGTAGGCAGGTCATAAACCATTCCCAGCAGGCTCCAGACACTGCCGACAATGAACTCGCCCAGCATCAGCCCGAGAAAGAAAGGCTCAAACCGTCGATAGGTCTGCAGCGAGCCATAATGCAGCACCAGCCACTTGATCAGCCATGCAATCATCAGCGGAAGCCATACCAGGTTCATTGCCCATGAGCCGGATATAGCGAAACCGATGGGATGAAACGGAAACCACAGCAGTTTCAGGCGCAGAAACATCAACAGAGAACAGATGCCAAAGCCGACCGCCATTGCCCAGTTCGCCCGCGCATTGGGCTCGCTCGGTGTGCCGACCCACGTTGCCAGGCGGTTGTACGCCTCGTTTCCGAACCAGATGCCCTGAAAGAACCTGGATGCCGTGCCCATCTGGTAACCCAGATGCACGAATGCCCAGAAGGACGATAGCCCACCCACCAGCACCGCCAGCATCAAAGCTACTGCCATCCGCTGCTGCGACGCCCCTACCGAACCAGCAATCCGCTGGCTCTCGATAACGATTGGTCCGGGATGACTGCGGTAAGCGCGGTTAAACCAGTAAAAGAAGTTTAGCACTGCCAGACTGCGCCCGTCCAGCGCCACCGTGCCGAACGCACGAGTGATCACATGGTCGGGTCCGGAGAAGTGCAGGTCGTGCACGGGCGGTCCCAGTTCAGCCCGCATGCGCATCACTGCCAGCGTAAGCGCAAAGTAGATTGCCACCGCCAGCATTGCCCACAGCGGCGACATCCCGTGATACCACAAAAAGCTCACCAAGAACGCTACTCCCACTACCAGCCCGAGCAGAGTAGCACGGTACGACATCGCTTCACCTGCGTCGGATAGGTCGCCCGTGCCGTGCCAGGCTTTCTGCCACACCGCCTTCAGGTAACCGCGCGCCGTCCACGTCAGAAACACCAGTATTGCCACGTATCCGCCGAATGCCTGCTCGCGGATGAAGGGAAAGTCGGGAGTGGTATCCCATGCCATGGCGTTCGACACCACCAGCTCCGCCTTCCAGAACAGATAGAAAAACCAGCACGAGAAGACCAGGTCGAGCGGCAGCAGATAGCCTAGCCCGATCACGAACGGATAAAACGAATAAGGCGTCCAGCCGATGGCATTCCACGGCTTCGAGGTGATGTACGGCAGAAGGTCCTGGTGCTTCACGTTGAGAGCAGGAAGCGAGGGCACAAGATAGTTCAGACCGTTCAGCGTATCGATACCGCCTGCCAGCAGAATACCTGCCCACAGAAGCGGGCTGCGCCAGAATGGCGTGCGCTCTTCGGTCATCTTGAGCGGCAGGATGACGATGGGAAACGTGAGGCGTTCGCGTTCCACCCACAGCTTGCGCAGAAGACTGCTGAGGCACAGCATCACGAACATCAGCGCGAAGATGAATACTATCCATCGCATCACAGGAGGCACCCAGGCGCGCAGGTGCTCCCAGCGATAGAGGGTGTCGTTGCCCTGATAGTAGCCGCGCAGAGCATCCACATCGGTTACCATGAGCTCGCGGGGTAGATACTGCCCGAAGGTCGCCATCCAGCCGTTGGACTCGTTGCTGAACTGGAAGGGATGCCCCATCATCTGCACCAGCACAGGGATCATATCCAGCCCTGCCAGCGCAGAGCCGATACACTGCATAGCATAGATGGTTAGCAGTTCGGCTCGGTTCAGAGCCAAGCGGGGCAGCCACCGTCGCAGGGGCGCGTTCAGCACCAGCAACGCTACCAGCAGGAACACACAGTTGGCGAATATGGAGATGGTGGTGGGGTAAGGTCCAGTGCGCACCTTTTCCATGTACACCACCCAGTAGTTGTTGGGCACGATGAGCATCAGCCCAGCAAGCACCGTCCACCAGCGGACGCCAGCTGGTGAAAGAGGGGCATCAGTTACGGTCTCGGTTGGAGCTGGTCTTTCCTGCGTGGTGTGCATGGCACCCAAAGATTCCCCCTCTTGTGCGCTGCAGTCCGTTTCGCGATGGGCGGGCGCGTTGGGAACGCGCCCGCCTGCTTCTTGCTCAGCGCGTAGCTGCTGGAGGTGGAACTCCCCCAGCACCCTGCGGGATCATCAGGTTGGGCGGCGGCTGCAGCGGTTTCGCCGGCTCTTTTTTCGCGATGCTGGAAGCGCCTCCCGACAGATACCAGTAGGCTCCGGCAACCACGATGAAGAGGAGCACAATAACCACCACCGCCACCACCGGCGAGATTTCGCGCTTCAGTGGTGATGCCATTGTTAGTCTCCTGCCTGAACACTCCAGTCACCCCATCGGGTGGACGCTTTGCGGTGATACTTCGCGTGACCGTCGCCGTGCACCGAGTTGAAGCCATCAAAGTGCCGGTACGAAATCGTAGGCGGTCCCCACCACACGTCCTGACGGTTCCAGATGGGATCGGCGTCGCAGTCCGCCCACGTTTCGGGCCATGAGCCGTCCAGCAGCAGGATAGTCCCCGCTGGGTCCTCCACCGCCCCGTCCGACAGGTAGTGCTTGAAGCCGAACTTCGACCAGCTCCAGTCGGAGCGTGGGTCGGAGCAGGGCCACGCCCAGATGCTGTTCCACTTGTAGCTGAAGTAGTACTGCCCATTGCCGGGGTCGTCCCAGCCGCAGGTACCCGGCACGTCCATGGTGGACGGTGCGGCAAAGGTGGTGTACTCCCTGCCGGAGGGACAGACCTTCAGCTGCCGGTTCTTCACGTAGGGCATATGCAGATCAGGAAACCAAACCAGCACGTTGCAGTCGCCCCATGCGCCGTTGTAGATGAACGGACCGGAGACACACTCGTCGTAGTCCTGTTTGTACATCTGGATGGCGAGCCCAAACTGCTTCATATTGGACAGACAGCTCGCCGATCGAGCGCGCTCGCGCGCCTGAGCGAAGACGGGGAACAGGATTGCCGCCAGTATCGCGATAATCGCGATGACCACCAGCAACTCGATCAGGGTAAAACCGGTAGACCGAGAAACCCTTCGCATTGTGCGAAACACCTCCTAATTTTGATATGGTGTATGATGCAAAGGCGGTGCAGCAGTGGCACGCTGTATCAGGGACGTATGTACTGTGCGCAATCGTTCAACAGGTTCCCGCCGTTCCAGCATTGCCAGCAGCATCTCTACCGCCGATTTGCCCAGTTCCTCATAGTCCACCCGCACCGTGGTCAGGGGCGGGTCAGTGAACTGCGCGAAGGGCACGTCGTCGTGCGCCACCACCGAGATGTCCGTTGGGATGCACAACCCCATCTCGCGAATTGCCTGCATGGCGCCAACAGCCAGCACATCCGTCCGTACAAACACCGCCGTTGGACGGGGAAGACGACCAAGCAGGGCGCGCGCTGCATTCGCCCCGTCGCCCGGCGTCAATCCGGCGTACACCACGTGCCGCTCCGAGATCACCCCTCCGCGCGTCTGTACCTCCCCGCACAGCATCGGCAGAACCGGGTCGGGCTGGATGCTGCCGATGTAGCCAATCGCACGGTGCCCCATTGCACACAGCATCTGCGCTACCTGCGCGATGCCACGCGAGAGGTCGAGGGTGACACAGCCCACGTTCACCACAGGAGGTGGAGGATGATGCACAATGACCACACAAAAGCCCCGATGCCCAACCAGTTTCTGCAACCAGTCCACAGGCACATCAGGGTTGCCCACCACGATCGCGCCATCCACTGCATGAGAACGGGTCCAGCGACGCAGCAGGCTCTCTCGTTCGGAGGCGATCCCGACCGGGTTCAGCAACAGGTTGTAGCCGTGGCTGGATAGCACCCGCTGGATACCTCGCGCCAGAGCGATCAGGAACATATCTGATAGCACTTCGGTGTGCCCCAGGTACTCCAGCCCGACAGCGCGACTGCGCCGGTGCGCAAGATTCTGGGCATGAAGGTTGGGAGTGAAGCCGAGTTCCTCCATGCGTTGAAGCACCATCTGGCGCGTTTGCGGGCTGATCCGTCCTCTGCCGTGAATGGCTCGGGAGACGGTCGCGCTGGACACTCCAATCAGACGTGCAAACTCTTCAATGGTCATAATCGCATGTATGGCTGTGTAAGCGTTTACGCATCGATTATAAATATCTGCTCTACACATGTCAAGAGGTTTTGGAGTGAGGTGGAGAAATCTCACCGCCGTGGAATATGGATGTGATACCGGGCCTGCGTCACCGGGTAAAGCCATCCCTTGCAGTTCACGATACCCCTGTGTCATTGCCTGCGCTTTGCGGTAGTTGAAGGGGATTGCTTCGTCGCTCTGCTGCTCGCAAGGACACCCAACGGCTCGGCAGGAGCCTCGCCCTCCAGCAGTACGTGTCATTGCGAACCTGCCTTCGGGCAGGGGACGCAATCGCCTG
>CAKZNX010000089.1 GCA_937132045.1 uncultured bacterium | reverse complement strand
TCGTCTCCACGAACACGAAGCGCATCTGCTCGCGCACCGCCTGCGGAACGTCCTCCAGCAGGTCTTTGCGGTTGCGCGAGGGCAGGACGACCGTCTCGATGCCCGCACGATGCGCCGCCAGCACCTTCTCCTTGATACCACCGACCGGCAACACGCGCCCCGACAGCGTAATCTCACCCGTCATCGCCAGACGCGGTTTCATGCAACGCCTGGTCAGCAGGGAAGCCAGCGCCGTGAGCATGGTGATACCCGCCGAGGGACCGTCTTTCGGGATGGCGCCAGCGGGAACGTGAATGTGCACGTCATGCTTTTCAAAGAAGCGCGGATCGATGCCCAGCTCCTCGGCATGACTGCGGATGTAGCTCAGGGCGGTCTGTGCGGACTCACGCATCACATCGCCCAGCTGACCAGTCAGCAGCAACCCTTTGCCTCCGGGCATCAGCGTGGCTTCCACAAACACGATGTCGCCACCGACGGGCGTCCACACCAGCCCGACCGCCACCCCGGGCTGAGCGGTGCGCTCGGAAATCTCCTCGAACTCGAAGCGCGGCGCGCCCAGAAACTCCTCCACTTTCGCGGCATCCACCGTCACACACTCGGTTTGCCCCTCGGCAAACTGCCGTGCCACCTTGCGGCACACGGAGGCAATCTCGCGTTCCAGGTTGCGCACGCCCGCTTCGCGCGTGTATCCGCGGATGATGGCGCGGATGCCTTCGTCTATCCACTTCAGATTTACCCCGTCGGTCAATCCGTGCTCCTGCAGCTGGCGAGGGATGAGGTGCCGTTTGGCAATCTCCACCTTCTCATCTTCGGTGTAGCCGGGTATCTCGATGACCTCCATGCGGTCGCGCAGGGGGGGCAAAATGGTATCCAGCACGTTGGCGGTGGTGATAAACAGCACCTTCGAGAGATCGAATGGTACGTCCAGATAGTGGTCGCGGAACTGGCTGTTCTGTTCGGGGTCCAGCGCTTCGAGCAAAGCCGCTGAGGGGTCGCCGCGGAAGTCCGCGCCCACTTTGTCGATCTCATCCAGCATGAACACCGGGTTGTTGGAGCCGGCACGCCGGATGCCCTGAATAATCTGACCGGGCAGAGCGCCGATGTACGTGCGCCGGTGTCCGCGGATCTCCGCCTCGTCGCGAATGCCCCCAAGCGACAGCCTCACGAACTTGCGTCCGAGCGCGCGGGCGATGGAGCGTCCGAGACTTGTCTTGCCCACACCGGGCGGACCTACCAGACACAGAATGGGCTGGCGCATGGTGCCCTCAGTCTTGAACTTGCGCACCGCCAGGTATTCCAGAATGCGCTCCTTCACCTTCTCCAGCCCGTAATGGTCATCTTCGAGAACCTGCCGCACCTGTGGGATGTCCAGGTTGTCTTCTGTCGAGACGCTCCACGGCAGGGCGACCATAGTCTCGATGTAGGTGCGCGCCACCGTATACTCGGGTGAAGCGGAGGGGATGCGCGACAGACGGTCCAGCTCGCGCAGTGCCTCTTTCTCTGCCTCGGCTGGCATCTTCGCTTCGGCAATCTTCTGGCGCAGCTCCAGCACCTGCGAGGCATTCTCATCCATTTCGCCCAATTCGCGCTGGATGGCTTTGAGCTGCTCGCGCAGGTAGTACTCGCGCTGTGTCTTGCTGAGCTCGGAATGCACCTCCGACTGTAGTTTGCTGCCCAGTTCCAGCACTTCCGCTTCACGCGCGAGCATTTGCAGTAGAAGGCGCATTCGCTCCTTCAGGTCGAACGTTTCCAGAATCTTCTGCTTATCGGCGATGGAGAGAGGCAAGTGCGCTGCCACCAGGTCCGTGAGCACATGCGGTTCGGTCACGTTCACGGCGATACCTTCCAGCTCGTCAGGCAGGTTGGACGAGAGCTGTACCACCTTCTGGAACGCGGAGGCGATGTTGCGTCGGAGAGCCTCGATCTCCAGGCTGTCCTCTGCGCTAATCTGCGAAGGCTCGGAGACCACGCGCACTCGCACGCGCAGGTAGGGCTGCGTCTGAACCGCTTCGAGGATTTCGATGCGGCTGATGCCCTGCGCAATCAGGCGAATACCGTCGGGCATCTTGCCCATCATCCGGATGACCACCGCCGTGCCGACACGATAAACATCATCCATAGTCGGGTGCTCGACGGTAGGGTCCTTCATGGCGACCACGCCGATGATGCGGTTCCCGCCCACCACCGCGTCGTCGATCAGCTTGATGGAGCTCTCTCTGCCCACTGCGATGGGCACGATCAGTACCGGAAAGACGACCGTGTCGCGCAGGGGCAGAAGGTTCAGCTCCTCAGGGATCTCCATTCGCAAATCTTTCTCGCTATCGGTGTTTGTCTTGATCTGCGTCTCTTCATCTACCATCTGGCTCTCCCCTCACTTTCGCCTGCTACGGACTTTCTCTCTCGCCCTCAACGACAGGAATTCGTCTTGTTGCGGGCATCTCCTCCTGCACGCGCTTGGGGAGACGCACTGTCAATACCCCGTTACGATAGGTGGCAGAGATATTATCGCGGTCGATCTGAACATCCGGCGGAAGGGAGACGTGGCGCTCGAACGGACCGTAGTAAATCTCCAGCTGGTAACAGCGTACACGGGCGCGCCGCTCATCCTCGTCTTCGGCACGAGCACCGGAGATCACCAGGGTTCTGTTGTCCGGCGAGAGCGATACATTGATACTGTCCGGCGCCACTCCCGCGATCTCGGATTTCACCACCAGCGCCTGTTCGGTCTCGCACACGTCTACCGGCGGTTGCCAGAACCGCTCGGCTCCCAGCGGACCGAACACGCTGAGCAGTGCCTCGTCCGACAGTCTTTGCATCTCCATCTCCATCTGTCGCAGGATGTCTCGATAGTTCCGGAACACCATCTATCCCCCCTTACCGCCTTTCTGGTTGCCGTTATTCAGATGTCGTCGTGCACGTTCCAGCCCGCGCTGGGCTTCAGTGGCGCTGGCATGGGTGAGAAGCATCTGGCTCCAGTGTTGCTCAGCCTCCTTCCATTTGCCCTGCCGCTCGAGGCAGAAGCCGATCAAGCGCTGAACATAGAAATCGCGGGGTGTCAGGTTGTCCGCTCGCTTCAGCCACTTCAGCGCCGGCTCCCACTGCCTGTGAATGAAGTACATTTCCGCGATACGGTAGCAGTAGTGCGACTCGTTTTGCCGATCCTCCTCGATACCGCGCTCGTACTCCGCGACGGCAGCTTCCAGCCCCTTGTGCTGTTCGTACATCGCCGCCAGCCCCTCGCGCGCGCCTACGAAGGTGGGGTCAAGCCGAACAGCCTTCTCCATGTGATACATCGCGGCTTCGACGTCGCCCGCGTGATGAGCGCGTTCGCTCA
>CAKZNX010000088.1 GCA_937132045.1 uncultured bacterium | reverse complement strand
GTTGTACTCAGATGATGGCGTCGATGGCTTTCGCCATCTCGAAGTCCTTTTCCGTCAAGCCACCCTCTGAGTGGGTCGCCAGATTCAGAATCACCGTTTTATAGTGGATGGCGATGTAAGGGTGGTGGTTCATCTTCTCCGCCAGCAACCCCACATGCACCACAAAAGCCAGCGCTTCCCGAAAGTTGTTGAACTGAACCGTGCGGGTAATCTCCTTGCCCAGCCGTTTCCAGTGCGGCGTCTTCTGCAGATGCTGAGCAATCTGTTCATCACCGAGCAGTGCCATGGTTCACCTCCAGACATCTTATACGAGAGGCACCTCCATCTCGCGCAACCGCTGATAGAGCAACCCCTTCAGATGCAGCTCGCGTGCGTCGCGCTCCTGCGGAGGCACCATACCAGTCAGGCGAAGCGTGACCGCCACGGCGTCGAAGGCTGCCACCCCCACCAGCGGCTTTTCCACTCCTGCCTCCTCTGCAGTGCTCTGAAGCACCTCGCTCACCGCTGACAGGTCGGCGGAGGACGCCACGCGCACGTCCACACTCAGCTTCACCCCACCGATGCGTGAATGGTTAATTACCATGTTCACATCGCCGTTGGCGATGACCACCATGCGACCCTGTTCGTCTCGCAGGCGGGTAGTGCGCATGCCCACCTCTTCCACCACGCCGGTGGTAGCGCCAATCGTGACCATTTCCCCCACCACGAACTGGTTCTCCGCCAGTAGAAAGAAGCCCGAAATCACATCGCGCACCAGCCGCTGCGCTCCAAATCCAATTGCCAGACCTGCCACTCCTGCCGTCGCCAGCAAGGGGGTGATGTCGATACCCACAGCGCGCAACGCTATCAGGATTGCCACAATCAGCACGGTATATTCCACAATACTGCGTATCAGATTGCCCAGCGTGCGGATCCGAGGTTTCTGCGCGGTAATCCGTTCCACACTTTCGAGGCGGTTCACCACACTGCGCCCGAAGTGCGCTATCAGCAAACGCGCGACCGCGTAGAGCAGGACAATCTTGAGCAGCTGAAGACCCGCATCCACACTGCGTGACAGATGTTCTTCCAGCTTTAATGCGCTCACCCAGCCCGACATGATTTCGCTCCTCGCTGATAGAATATCAGGTCGCAAATGGTTCTGCAAGTGACCCGAATCACCGCTCTGCTCCATGCCACCCGGCGCAGGGCGTGGTACAATAGGAAACGCGACGCACCGATGATGGGGAAAACGGATGGAAGCACTGGATGCACTTCGGCGGGTGCTGTTCCTGCGTGACGCCAATGAGCAGATTCTGCGCTCTCTGCTGCTGCGTGCGCGCACGCTTGAGGCGGGACGCGGGGAGGTACTGTTCCTTCGTGGAGAACCATGTCACGGGCTGTACGTGGTGCTGGAGGGGGCGATTCGGCTGTACAACAGCAGCGCCAACGGCAGAGAACAGGTGATCGGGGTGGAACGCACCGGCTCGTCAATCGGCGAGCTGCCCCTGTTCGACGGCGGTAATCAACCGTACTCTGCGGAAGCGATGACACCCTCCCGACTGCTCTTGATTCCCCGCGAGCACTTCCTCAGCGTACTTCACGCGCATCCCGACCTGATGCAGGCGTCTTTGCGTGCGCTGGCGATTCGCATCAGGAGGCTACTGCACCTCGTGGAGGAGATTTCCCTGCACGAAGTACCCGAACGCATCGCACGCTATCTGCTGACACAGGCGCAAGAAAGAGGCGCGTGCTTCACCCTCGACTATACCCATGCGGAGCTGGCAGCGCAGCTGGGCACAGTTCGCGAGGTGGTCACGCGCACTCTGAACCGCTTCCGCAAAGCAGGATGGATTGTGGTGCAGGACGGTCAGGTGACAGTGGTCGACCGCGATGCCCTGCAGGCACTGGCGGGCGCAGAGAATTAACCGCTGACCTGACCGCTCTCAAACGCCTCACGGTTGATGCGGATGAAGTGCTGCCACTGATCGGGCACATCCGTCTCCGCGAAGATGGCGTTGACGGGACACTCCGGCTCGCACAGACCGCAGTCGATGCACTCATCCGGGTTAATGAACAACATGTCGTAGCTGGTGCCTTCGGCATCGGTGAAGACGCCTTCGTGGATGCAGTCCACAGGGCATACCGCTACGCACGCCTTGTCCTTCACCCCAATACAGGGTTCAGCAATCACGTATGCCATGTTCGATTCGATGCCTCCTTCACAAAGGCTGGGGGGTTGTTATGATTCTATGCTACCGAATGCGGGAAAAAAACGCCGTGATTTAGGTCACACGAGGCAGCCGCGAAACCGCTTCCGAAGGAAAACAAAAGAGGTCGTGCGAATGATTAACCCCACGACCTCCGTCAAACAGGGGCTGAATTAGCCGACCTGCCCGCTGGCGAACGCCTCTTTGTTGATGCGGATGAAGTGCTTCTTGTCGTCCGGCACCGCTGTCTCTGCGAAGATGGCATTGGTCGGGCACTCCGGCTCGCACAAGCCGCAGTCGATGCACTCCACCGGGTTGATGAACAGCATATCGTAGGCCGTACCGTCGCTATCGGTGAATACGCCTTCCTTGATACAATCCACAGGACACACGTCTAGGCACGCGCCGTCCTTCGTACAGGCGTCCGTAATCACATATGCCATTGTCCGAGATTGACCTCCTCTGCGAAGTTCGGTTGCGCTATCTGCGCCCACCACATAGTCTATCAGATAAGTGAAGTGGCTACAGTGATTTAAGTCACACGACGTTCAGGATAGCCCTCGCCACAGCGCATTCAGCACCAGCAGCAGAGCAAAAGCGATACCCAGCGGAAGCAGGGCGCCAATCCATGCCCACTTCGCACTCTTCGTCTCGCGCCAGATGGTCAGGATGGTGGTGGAACAGGGGTTGTGCAGCAGGGAGAACAGCATCAGGCAAACCGCCGTCCACAGCGTCCAGCCATGCCCGTCCACCAGCAGACGGTGCAGGTCGCTCAGGCTTTCCAGCTCGGTCATCATGCCGGTACCCATGTAGGTCATCACGATGGTGGGTACCACGATCTCGTTGGCGGGGATGGCGATAATGTATGCCAGCAGAACCACACCGTCCAGACCGATAGCGCGCCCCACCGGGTCCAGCCAGTTCGACAGCCAGTGTGACAGGCTTTGCCCACCCATGTGAATGTTTGCCAGCAGCCAGATAACCGCGCCTGCGGGTGCAGCCATCACGACTGCCCGCCACAGCACCACCAGCGTGCGGTCAATGAGCGACGTGTACAGCACCGCCAGCACGTTGGGCTTGCGGTACGGAGGCAGCTCCAGCGTGAAACTGCTTGCCTCGCCCTTCAGGATGGTGCGCGACATCACCGCAGACACAATGAATGTCGTCGACACACCGACCAGCACCACCAGCACCAGCGCACCCGCAGCTACCGCCGCAGCGAACATGGGAGGAAATGCCGATGCCACAAAGAGCGTGCTCATGGAAATCAGCAGGGGCCACCGTCCGTTGCAGGGCATGAAGTTATTGGTGAGAATGGCTATCAGCCGTTCGCGAGGCGAGTTGATGATGCGCGTTGCCACCACGCCCGCCGCGTTGCATCCCAGACCCATCGCCATGGTCAGTGCCTGCTTGCCATGTGCACCCGCCTTCTTGAAGAACCGATCCATGTTGAAGGCTACGCGCGGCAGGTAACCCATATCCTCCAGAATGGTGAATATGGGGAAGAATATCGCCATAGGCGGCAGCATCACCGACACCACCCATGCCAGCCCACGATACACGCCGTGCCACAGGAACCCCGTGAGCCACCA
>CAKZNX010000087.1 GCA_937132045.1 uncultured bacterium | reverse complement strand
GTGGCGAGCATCAGCGAGGAGGCGGCGGCGAGTGCCGAGGAGTTGACCGCTGCCAACGAAGAGGTCGCTGCCAGCGCGCAGGAGCTGTCCAAGATGGCCGCGGAACTGCAGCTGACGCTGGCGCACTTCAGCACGGGAGACTGCACGGCGCTCGTCGAGTGCATCGAGGTGTTCAAGGCGGCGCACATCAGCCGGGCAGAACGCCTGCATCGTGTGATCGAGGGAAAAGTGACCCTGACGGAAGCCGGTCTGGGCGACCATACCACCTGTCACTTTGGCAGGTGGTACTACAGCTCCGGCATTCGGGACTTCGGCTCGTATCCCGAGTTTCAGGCGATTGAAACCCCGCACCAGCGGTTCCACGATCTCGAGGCTCAAATTGTGCGTCTGGTAAACCGCGGGCAAAGGCAGGAAGCCGAACGGCTTCTGCGGTCAGCCGATGCCACTAAGGATGAAATCGTGTCGCGCCTGGAAACGCTGGCAAAGTTGATTCGCTCTCAGAGTTCGTCGACGCTACGTCGCGCAGCCTGAACGGACGGTTACCCCTCGAACTGAGATGCACCCCTTTCCCCGAGCAGGGGAAAGGGGTCTTTTCTGCCTTTACGGCAGGCATTTCCGGTGCGGTCACGAACTAAGCAGTATCTTCTCCCGCTCGAACAGGTGCGTGGCGATGTGCACGCTCACCACCGCCACCACGCACGACGCGCTGAACGATAGCAGCACGAGCGGAGCATCCACGATGCCTGTGAGCACCTGCTTGATAATGACGGCGCTGTTGAGCACCGGTACCGCCGCCACCCACAACGCCGACTCGGTGCGCACGAAGATGGAGGCGACCGCCGGCAGCACCACCAGCGAGCTGAGAGGGATCAGATAGGTTTGCGCTTCCTTCTGGTTGCGTGCGAAGGTGGAGATGATGGTGAGCACCGCCGCGTAGAACACCGTGAGCGGTACCAGCGTGAGCAGAAGGATACCCAGTACGCTCGACGAGATGCTGAACCGTCCTGCCTGTTCCATGAAGACGCGCGAGCTGGCGGGCAGAGCGAACGCCAGCAACATACCCAGCATGGCAAAGATGGCTGCCAGCATACACACCACGGTGACCGACAGGAACTTCCCCCACACGATTTGCCGGCGCGAGGCAGGCGTTGCCAGCAGGGTCTCGAGGGTGCCGCGCTCCTTTTCGCCTGCCACCAGGTCAAACGCGGGCGATACCGCCCCGAAGAACGCGGACAGCACAATCACATACGGCAGGATGATGCCCAGAACCAGGTTACCGACAGGATTCTCTGTCTGGATGGTCTGTGTTACCACGGCGATCGGTGTGGTAAACTCCGCGGCGATAAACCTGCGGGCGAGGCGTCGCTGAACCCACTCGGCGCTGAGACGGTCGGTGAGCGCTCTCAGACGCGATAGCGCCTCCCGCGAGCTGTCGTTCAGTGGGTCGTACAACACCGTGACCTTCGCTGTGCTCTCGTTGTGCAGGTGCTCGTCGAAGCGATCGTCCACCACCAGCACCGCCCTCGCATGGCGACTTCGGAGCATCGACTCGGCTTGTGCAGGCTCGGATACGCGACGGACAGCAAACCCACCCTCGTCCAGCGCCTTCAGCAGCTCCGCACCGCCGCGTGGAGCAATCACCGCAACAGGGATCACCGCCCTCTGTGCCGACTCCTGCCTTTGCTGTATCATCATACCGACGCCCCATAACAATAACGGCGTCATCAGCAGGGGGGAGACGATAGTAGAAAAGAGCACCCGTCGGTCCCGCAGCACCTCGCGCAGCTCCTTCCAGAAAACAATGAGTGTCCGGTTCATGCTTCGGTCTCCTTTTCGCCGATAAGATGCAGGAAGATGAGCTCGAGGGCACGCTCGCCGGTCTGGGCACGCAGATCCTCGAGTGTACCGATGGTGATGATGCGCCCGCGGTGTATGACGGCAATGCGGTCGCACAAGCGCTCTGCCTCGCTCATGATGTGCGTCGAGAAGAGGATGGTGTGCCCCCGCCGGCGGCTATCGTCGATGAACTGCATGATGGTGCGGGAGGTGACCACATCCAGCCCTGCCGTCGGTTCGTCCATGAACATCACCGGCGGATTGTGGATGATACTGCGCGCAATGCTCACGCGCTGCTGTTGACCTGTGGAGAGCCGGTCACACCGTCCGTCGATGAAGTCGTTCATACGCAGAGTGTCCACCAGCTCGTCCACCCGCTGGCGCAGCGAGTTGCCGGACAGCCCATACAGCGAGCCGAAGTAGCAGAGCACCTCTCGTGCTGTTAGGCGACCGTAAAGCGCTGTGGAGCCGGTCAGGTAGCCGATGTGCTGGCGTACCTCCTGCGGCTGAGAGCGAATGCTGTAACCAGCCACTTCCGCATCGCCCGCGGAAGGAGTCAGAATGGTACCCAGCACGCGCAGAAGGGTGGTCTTGCCCGCGCCGTTCACCCCCAGAATGCCGAACACCTCTCCGGGACGTGCCTCGAGGGCGACCTCATCCAGCGCCACCACCGTGCCCCGTTTGCGGTCGGTGAAGATTTTGCTCAGACCGTTTGCCCGAACCATACTGTCTCTCCTTTCCTCTGCAATAGCAGACACCCGGACAAAGGCGTCGGTTGCGCGCTATTATTGTACACGACGGACTTCGGCAGGGCAAACGCAGGTTTCATCGCCCGAACAGCGAAATACGCTCTCTGGAGATGCACATGGAGGTTGATAATGAGCGTTTGGAGTGTCCGTGCGGTAGCCATCACCCTGCTTCTGGCGACCGCATCAGTCGCCCAGAACCGGCTTCCCGAGTGGGATGCTGTCCGTCGGGAGGTGCCTCCCTCGATCCAACTGCCTGATGCACGCTATCAGGTGGTTCGCGTGTGGGAGGCAGAGGAAGCTCCTGCCAATGTGGGCAAAGTGGTAAACGATTCCGGAGCGCACGGAGGCAAGGCGCGGGAAGCGCGTACCTCTCTGCACTGGTCGCAGGTCGATCTCGAAGGACACATCCTGTTCGGTCCGTATATCGAGGTGCCTCCCGGCACGTACGCTGCTTTCTTCCGCGTCAAACTGCTGGACGACTCGCGCGACAACGAGGATGTGGCGGAAATCGATGCCTGCGTGGGGCATGGGCAGATCATCCTCTCGACGCGCGAGATTACCGATACCGACCTGGTGCCCGGACGCTATGTGCAGATACCGATCTTCTTCCGATACGAAGGTGGCTCCCTGGAGTGTCGGCTTCGCTGGAGGGCATATGCCTCCCTGCGGGTGGACCGTGTTACCCTTGTGCGAACCGAAGGGGTGAACGTCATGCAGGGCATCCCCCGCGTGCCCGACCCGAAACCGTCTGGCGAACCCCGAGACCTGCCCTATGTGCCCCCGCCTGCGCTGGAAGAGATATTTGCTCGCTCCAAGCCTCCTGCCGACACGCTGACCGTGACGGACATCCGCCCCCTTCCCACCGACTGGCGCCTGCTCCTGCTGTGCCTGCAGGGACTGGTGAACCGACAGCAGCCGCGCCTCTACCTGCTGTTCAACGAAACCGACGAACACTGGCTGGACTGGATGCGCCAGCGTGGATGGGTGAAGCAGATGCAGCGCGTACAGGACCCAACCACTCTGGTACAGCGATATCGCTCCGCCTTCGAGGGGCTGGTGGTCACCGACCCGGCAGTGCCCGCTACCCGCAACGTGGCGACCATGCTGGCAGGCACGCGCAACCTGTTGCCCGCATCGCCCAGGCTGGCTCGACGGCTGGGCTTACCGGTTCGGGAAGACCTGCGCGGACGCTGGAAGCGCAACGTGGATGCCTACCGCTGGGCTTTCCAGACGCTGTGGAATGAAATGAACCACCACATGGTCGCCTGTTCGTACCCCAACCACCTTGGGCTGCGCGACTATCTGGTAGCGAACAGGATATTCATCTTCTGGGTGTCGGGAGCGATCGACGGGGCACGCCCCTACTCGAACCCGGACGCAGAGGCGCGGCTGGCAGAACAGATACTGGCGAAGATGCCGCCCAATACCTGCGTGCTGAGCTACCCGTGGGCGGGCAAGGATGTGGGCATGGGTGAGGGACCGGGTGTCACGCTCTTTGCAGAGTTCGGGAAGTATCTGGTGGGCACCATCAACTGCACCAACCTCACCGTGCATTCAGGGATTCAAGTGCAGGAGCTGCGGCAGAAGCCGGCTCCCCCTGTGCCGCAGCTGCGGGATGATAAGGTGTATATTAGCCTGATCATGTCCGATGGCGACAACCTGCCGGTGCTCACCGTCAACAACTTCCCGCAGATGTGGCGCGACCCTCAACGCGGAACCTTTCCCATTGGCTGGACCATCAGCCCCGCCGCCCGGCTGCTCATCCCGGCAGTGGTTGACTACTATTACCACACCTCGAGCTCCAACGACTACTGGCTGACCGCCGTATCCGGGCTGGGTTATACCTACCCGGACCACTACGGCAAACGCTATCGGGCGGATGAAACAACGAAGGTCTACACGGACTTCTTGCGCCTGACCAACGAGGCGATGGCGCCGATGGACCTGCACGCAGCGTGGATCATGGGCATTACCGACCCCTACAAGATAGACCAGTATCTGCAAGAGGTGACCCGTGTGCAGGCGCTTTTCCCCGACTACGGCAGGCGCGTGACGCGCTACGAGGAAGCGACCTATCTGGGCGCGCGCAACGTGCCTGTGTTCCACGCGGTGATGGGATGGCGCGACCCCGCCACCCGCGAGCAACAGTTAGCCTTCTGGGAAGAGCAGGTGCGTCAGATGACGCCGAGCCAGCGCCCCGCTTTCCTGCACGTGTTTGTGTGGAACTGGGGCGCAGACATCCCGATGCTGAAGGAGCTGCTGAACCGGCTGGGCGATGAGTACGTGCCCGTTCGCCCAGACCATCTTGCCGCGCTGTACCGACAGGCTACGGAGCGTGAGGTGTTGCTCGTACGCGCTCCAGAACGCATGGCTTCGCTGGCAGGACAACCCATCAGCGTCCCCCTGAACATCCGCAACGCCAGCAGGGAGGAACAGCGTGTCCGCGTACGTGTGGTGGATGGCTTGCAGCAGACCGAGGTATCCACAGACACGGTGCAGTTGCCTGTCGCTGGCGGTACGGAGGTTCGGATAACTGGGGTGCCTGGTGCGGACACGGTGACGGTGGCGCTGGAAGGCTCCTTCGGCAGGCGAGAGATACAGGTGCCCGTTCTGCGCATCGCGCGCGAGGAGACCATTGGTGGACTTGTGCCTGTGGAGCGGCTGGAGCCCGTGACCGTTTGGGAGGCAGAGGACATGGGACACCGCTCCGGTGAGAAGGTGTCGG
>CAKZNX010000086.1 GCA_937132045.1 uncultured bacterium | reverse complement strand
AAGAGTGTCTGTCGCGCCCCAGCGCTGAGGTGGTGCAGACCTTTCGGCAGCTGCAGGGCGACCTGCTGGTGCTGGGTGTTGGGGGCAAGATGGGACCGACTCTGGCACGCATGGCTCGTCGCGCGATGGACGAGGCGGAGAACCCGGCGGCTGTGTACGGCGTTGCGCGGTTTTCACAGCCGGAGGTGCGCGAAAATCTGCAGGCGGCTGGCGTCGAGACGCTAGCGTGTGACCTGCTCGACCCCGATACTGTCCAGCGTCTGCCCGATGCGCCAAACGTGGTGTTCATGGCAGGAATGAAGTTCGGCACGACTGGCGCCGAAGCGCTCACTTGGGCGATGAACACCGTGGTGCCGACGAACATCGCACAAAGGTTCCGCCACTCGCGCATCGTGGTATTCTCCACAGGCAACGTATACCCACTGGTGCCAGTGGTGCAGGGCGGTGCCACAGAGGAAACCCCGCCCGCTCCCATCGGGGAGTACGCGCAATCTGCACTGGGCAGAGAGCGGGTGTTTGAGTACTTTTCGTTGCGCTACGGGACGCCCGTGCTTGTATTCCGCCTGAACTACGCGGTAGAGATGCGCTACGGTATCATCCTGGACGTGGCGCAGAGGGTCTGGTCTGGACAACCGGTGCCGCTGGCGATGGGCTGTGTCAACGTCATCTGGCAGGGAGATGCCTGTGCCTGGGCGTTGCGCGGTTTGCTGTTGGCGCAATCTCCACCGCTGGTGCTGAACGCTACTGGATCGGAGACGGTCTCCATCCGATGGCTGGCGCATCGGCTGGGCGATC
Source organism: uncultured bacterium (assembly GCA_937132045.1). Classification (GTDB taxonomy): domain Bacteria; phylum Armatimonadota; class HRBIN16; order HRBIN16; family HRBIN16; genus HRBIN16. Next base: position 4,510 of record CAKZNX010000086.1, on the reverse strand, counting down.
TGATGGGTAAGACGCCCACCTTCGAGGGTGAGGAGGCGGATACCGCCCTGCTCAGCAATGCGAGCAAGGCGCATTGGTTGTTTGGCTATCCGTCAGTACCTCTGGATACAGTGGTGCAATGGGTGGCGCACTGGGTGATGCAGGGGCTTCCGACTTTGGCGAAGCCCACCCACTTCGAAGTGCGCGATGGCAGATTCTGATGGACTTCTCGTTGGGAGGATAGAGACCTCGGATGCGGATTATCATGCTCTCGTGGGAATACCCGCCGAAGATCGTTGGGGGAATTGCCCGACACGTCTACGAGCTGGGGCACGCACTGGCGGAGGAGGAAGTGGAGGTGCACGTCATCACCGCCGAGTTTCCCGGCGCGCCTGCTTACGAACGCCAGCACGACCTGCTCCATGTTTACCGCGTGGCAGTCACAGAACATGCCAACGACTTCGTGCACTGGGTGCAGCTGCTGAACCAGTCGATGCGGTGGAAGGCAGAGGAACTGCTGAATAGCTGGCAGGCGGAGGGTAAGCCGTTCAAATCGCGCGCCTTTGCCGATGGGGTGCTTCTGCACGCACACGACTGGCTGGCGCATTACAGCGGGGCTTATCTGAAGCACGCCTATCACCTGCCGATGATTGCCACCATCCACGCGACGGAGTACGGGCGCAACAACGGACTTCACAACGACCTTCAGCGCTACATCGCCAGCGTGGAGTGGCAGCTGAGTTATGAGGCATGGCGGGTGATTTGCTGTTCATGGTACATGAAGGGCGAAGTGGAGTTCGCTCTGCAGACGCCTTCGGATAAGATTGTGGTCATTCCCAACGGCGTGGACGCGAACAAGTTCGATTTCCCGTTCAGTGAGACGGAACGCCAGGCTTTTCGCAATAACTACGCCGCCGCCGATGAGAAAATCCTTTTCTTCGTCGGCAGGATGGTGCGCGAGAAGGGTGCGCATGTCCTGCTGGAGGCACTGCCCAAAGTGCGTGTAGTCTATCCCAAAGCCAAACTGCTGATTGTAGGCGGTGGCTATCGCGACCATCTGGTGCAGCTGGCGAACTGGCTGGGCGTGGCTCCGCACGTGTATTTCACCGGCTTCGTGCCCGACGATGTGCTATTACGCATCTACCGCATTGCCGATGTGGCGGTGTTCCCCAGCCTTTACGAGCCTTTCGGTATTGTGGCGCTGGAGGCGATGGCAGCCCGCATCCCTGTGGTGGTCTCGGATGCCGGTGGGCTGCGGGAGGTCGTGGAGCATAACGTGACGGGTATCGTCACGTGGCTGAACAACTCCGACAGCCTCGCGTGGGGTAGTCTGGAAGTTCTGCAGAACCCCGACCGCGCACAGCAGATGGTGAAAGAGGCATATCGCCGCGTCAAGACCATCTACAACTGGAAACGCATCGCCCGACAGACGATCGAGCAGTACCGGCAGGTGTGGGCGGAGTACCGCAAGAGCGACTGGTGAAAGCTCGCGCCCTTGATTTTAGCCGTGTTGCCTCAAGTATACTTGAGACATGCAGACGGTTGAGAAGTCGGAGTTCACTGCACCCACCGCAGCCGCCAATCCACTATCCGCATGGCTGTTCTTTCGTCGCAACCTGTCACGGACGGCGCCGGTGGCACTGGTGATTGTGCTGTCGGTAGTGCTCATCGGAACGGTAGTTACCATCATCCGCAGTATTGACCTCACGGTGCTGACCGTTTACGGCTACAATCGCTACTTCCTGGTGGCGGTTCCGCGAAACGGTGAGCAGGTTTCACGAGAGGCTGAGATGATCATCCGCTCCGAACCGCTGGCAAAAGAGATTTATCCCATCAGCGTCTGTTTCACCAACATCCGCACCATCTTCGGCAAGTTTCCGTTCGTGTTGTTCGGGTTAACTCAGCAGGATATGCCTCGAATGCTGAACCTGACGCGCATGAGGCTGGCGCAGGGACGGCTGCCGCAGGAGGGTGAGGCAGCATGTGCGTTATCGGTAGGCATCGCACGCAACCGAGGACTGAAAATAGGCGATACCGTGCTGGCACCGAACATCGAGGATAGTTTCGCACCCGTTCCTGTGAAGCTGGTAGGACTGCTGGAGGGCGAGAACTGGTTCGCAGTCATCCCGAAGGAGTTTGTGGACAAGCACTACTTCCCGCGCCTCGAGGAGCTGGTGGTAGCAGCGCCAACCCCCCAGCAACAACCGGAGCTGGACCGGCGGATGGACAAGGCGCTGGACAAACGGCAGGTTCGTCTGTTTACCTACGGTCAGCTGGTGCGCGAACTTCGCTCGTCGCTGGCAAACCTGTATCTGATTATGAACATCGTCATCGCGATTGTGGTGCTGGTGATTGCCATCATGATGGGCATGTTGTCCAATATCTTCTTCATGCAGAGACTGCCCGAGTTTGCTCTGCTTGCCGCGATGGGCTACACGCGCGGGATGCTGTTGTGGAGAGTGGTTCGCGAGACGTTGCTTCTGGTGGTCTTCGGGTGGACGTTGGGTGTCTTGCTCAGCATGGGAATCCTGTGGGGGCTGTACTGGTGGGTGTTCGAACCGCGCGGCATGTTGCTGGAGCCGATGGACTGGCAGGCGTACCGGTATACCATTCCCGTGCCTGTTGCGGTGCTGGCGTTCGCGGCGATGTCGGTGGGTCCGCGCCTGCTGACCATGGACCCGGTTCTGGTCATTGAGCGGAAGGTATAGGTGCCATGCTACTGACCGATGAGGTGAGCCTGACGTATCTGGAAGCCGACCGTGTGGTAAAGGCGGTGGATCAGGTGTCGGTGGAGGTGCGGCACGGCGAGTTCGTGGGCATCATGGGTCCCTCTGGCTCGGGCAAGAGCAGTCTGCTGTACCTGATGAGCGGACTGAAACTCCCCACTGGTGGCGAGGTGCGTTATCAAAACCGCGTCATTCATCTGCTCTCGGAACGCGAGCGAATGCTTCTGCGCCGGCGCGAGTTCGGTTTCGTGTTCCAGCAACCCTATCTGTTACCCTATCTCACGGCGCTGGAGAACGTGCTGGTGGCGGTTCCCGGCGACCGCGACGCATACCAGCGCGCCGTACAGCTGTTCGAGCAGCTGGGTTTACTGCACCTCGTCAACCGTTATCCACACAAACTCTCTGGTGGCGAGCGACAGCGCGTGTGTGTGGTGCGGGCGATGGTGCATCAGCCGCGCATCATCTTCGCCGATGAGCCGACCGCATCGCTCGACCACATCAACGGGCACGCGGTCATCCGGTTGCTGGCGAGCTACCGGGAACAGGGCGCGGTGGTGGTGGTCACCCACGACCCGGAGATGCTTGCCGACGCCGACCGCGTCTACTCCCTGCGCGACGGCAGGCTGGTGCTGCCCTCCAGAGTGTAGCGTCTGGCTGGTCTTCTTAACTCCCCCTTAACTCAACGTGCCTGCACGCATACAGGAACCTCGCCTGTGGCGACGAAAAGTCCTGTGAATCCATTGGGAGGTTCCATCGATGCGGGTCGTGGTTCTGTCTGTCCTGTTTGTCACCACCGCCGCGCTGGTACTGGGCGCGCCGAGGCGGGTGGACCGCTTCATGCTTCAGGCGCCTGCCGGCGAGCGGACGGCGCAGATTAATCCAGAGGGGGTGACTATTCTGCCCATCGGGCGTCTGCTCACGCCGCTCGGAAAGCAGATCAGGGTGGCGCCCCATCCGTATGGAATGACCCTCAGTCGCGATGGGAAGGTGCTGGTCACGGTGAACGGAGGTGTCGCGCCCTTCTCGCTGACGGTGATTCGCAACCCGGATAGCGACACTCCCTCGGTGACGCAGATACCCCCCTCGTCGAACACCGACCGCGACATCCTGCCCGCTACCTTCATCGGTGCGGCGGTGGACAGCGCCCGCGACCTGCTGTATGCCTCCGGCGGCAACGATGGCACAGTGGTCATCTTTCGGTTGAGCACTCAGGAGCTGCTCCATCGGATTAATCTGAGCACGGAAGAGTACCCCGATGCCTTCACCACCGACATCGTCCTTTCGCCTAACGGACGGTGGCTATACGTGCTGGACCTGGCGAACTATAGACTGGTGGTCATCAACACCTTCACCCGGAAGGTGGTTGCGTCTGTTGGGGTGGGGCGAAACCCCTTTGCGCTGGCGCTCACCGCGGACGGCTCCCGCGCCTATGTGGCAAATATCGGCACGTTCCAGTACTCGCTCATCGAGACCCGCCCCGGCGACGACCCACGAGGCATCCCGTTTCCGCCCTTCGGCTATCCCTCCCGCGAGGCGCGTGAGGGGGCGGTTGTCGATGGCAGGCGCGTGCCGGGATTGGGCGACCCCAACGTACCCGAAGCCTGTTCGGTGTGGGGCATTGACCTTGCCGACCCATCCAACCCCGAGGTAGTGGTGAAAATCAAGACCGGTTTGCTGGTGGGTGAGGCAATCGGGGGAAGCGCTCCGGCTGCGCTGGCGGTATCGGACGACATGGTGTACGTCAGCAACTCCACCAACGACACCGTCGAAGCGTACGATATCCGCACGCATCGCCGGAAGTGGCG
>CAKZNX010000085.1 GCA_937132045.1 uncultured bacterium | reverse complement strand
GGGTTGTTCAGCATATCTGGGAGGCTGTGCGGCAGGAAAACACCGAGCGCCTGACGCCCGTCTTCGACCGCGACCACCCGATCCGCTCCACCGGCGACATGCGCCCATGGTACACCGGCAAACCATGCGAGAGAACGCGCAAATCGCACATCAACGTTTGTCCCTACGACAGCACCTGGGAGGCAACCGATGCTTATCACATGGACAATTCCGAACTGGTGGACGCCTGGGTGAAGAACGACCATCTGGGCTTTGAGATTTACTATGTGTATCGGGGCGAGATACACAAGTATCGTCCCGATTTCCTAGTACGTCTCACCATCGGAAAAATGCTCATCCTCGAAACCAAAGGACAGGAGACCGAAGAGGATGATGCGAAACGACAATACCTTCAGCACTGGGTAGATGCTATCAATGCACATGGAGGCTTTGGACGCTGGTCCTGGGCAGTTGTAAAACATCCAAAGGAAATCCTTGACGTTTTGAGCAGACAGGTCTAATCGTGACCTGTAATCAGCGGGCATCCGGATGTTTATGAACCGGAGAGGGTTTTCGTGTATACTTTCTCCGGAGGAACGTTTCTGATGGAGATGAAGACGGTTCGCGTACGCTTTGCGCCAAGTCCGACGGGTTCCCCGCACATCGGCAACATCCGCACCGCGCTGTTCACCTGGCTCTTCGCGCGACGGCATGGCGGTGTGTTCATCCTGCGCATCGAGGACACCGACCGCGCCCGCTATGTGGAAGGTTCCGTGCAGGAGATTATGCTCAGTTTGCGTTGGCTGGGGCTCGACTGGGACGAGGGACCTATCTTCCAGTCCGAACGCCTGCCCCTCTATCGACAGGTGGCGGAACAGCTGGTGCAGTCCGGTCACGCCTATCGCTGCTACTGTACCCCGGAACGGCTGGAGGAACTGCGCCGCCAGCAGGAAGCAGCCAAACAGCCCACCGGCTACGACCGCAGGTGCCGTTACCTCTCCGAACAGGAGCGAGCAGAGCTCGAGGCATCCGGCACGCCCTGCGTGATCCGCTTCGCCATGCCGCTGGAGGGGACCACTGTCTTTCAGGACGCCATCCGCGGCGAGCTCACCTTCGAGAACGCCCTGCTGGACGACTTCGTGATGCTGAAGTCCGATGGCTTCCCCACCTACCACCTCGCCAGCGTCACCGATGACCACACGATGAGCATCACGCACGTCATCCGCGGCGAGGAGTGGATCTCCAGCACTCCCCGCCATGTGCAGATGTATCGCGCGCTGGGCTGGGAACTGCCGGTCTTCGCGCACCTGCCCATGATCCTCGGCACCGACCGCAAAAAGCTCTCCAAGCGGCACGGCTCGGTGCAGTTTGTGGAATACATCCAGCAGGGCTACCTGCCCGAAGCCATGTTCAACTTCCTCGCCCTGCTGGGCTGGAGCGCCGACGAAGACCGCGACCTGTACACCCGTGAGGAGCTCGTCGAGCGGTTTGACCTGTCCGGCGTGCTCGACCACCCTGCCATCTTCGACGGTCAGAAACTGCTGTGGATGAACGGCGTCTACATCCGCCAGAAGTCCATCGAAGAGCTCACACAGCTGTGCCTGCCCCATCTGCAGGAGGCGGGACTCCTTCCTTCAAAGCCATCAGCCGAGCAGGTGGAGTATGCGCAAAGGGTCATCGCGCTGGAGCAGGAGCGCATCAAACTGCTGTCGGAGGTAGTGCCCCTCACCGAGTACTTCTTCCGCGATACGCTGGACTACGACGAGAAAGGCGTGCGCAAGTGGTTCACCCAGCCGTATGCGCCGCAGATGCTGGAGATGCTGACCGTGCGATACAGCAGGCTCGAGCCGTTCGATCTGCCGAACATCGAGGCGAGCACCCGCGCGGTCGCGGAGGAGCTGGGCGTGACTGCAGCGCAGGTCATCCACCCCACCCGCGTGGCTGTCAGCGGACGAACGGTCGGACCTGGGCTGTTTGAGATGATCGAGGTGCTGGGAAGGGAGCGCGTGCTCATACGGTTGCGCGCCGCGCAGCACATGGTGCACCGCACCCAGCAGGCTGCCGCTACAGAGTGATGACGTGTACCACCCGTCGGCGGAACGGGGGCGTGAGGGTCACGCCCCCGAATTTGCATACGGCTACTGCACGATCTTTTGCACCTCCCGCTCGAAGAGCTGCTCGTGTCCCTTCGCGAAACCGAGCTGCCGCATGGTGACACGACGCGAGCGGTCAATGAAGAGGGTCGTCGGAAGAGCGGTCACGCGATACAGTTCGGCGCCCGCCAGCTTCTCCGTGTCCACCGTCACAGGCAGAGTGAGCTTGTTCTTTTCCGCCCATGCCTTCACAGCCTGCTTGTCGGTGTCCAGAGCGATAGCGACCACCACAAGACCTTTAGAGGCATACTGCTGATGCAGTTTCTCGAGGAACTGGACCTCCCGGGTCCAGAACGGGTTGCCGATGTTGCCGAAACTCAGCACAAACGGCTTACCCGGATTCCTTCATATGTAACAGAGGGTCTCGCCGGTCATCACATTGGTCACGTCGAACGCAGGAGCGTTCGCTCCGACCGGCAGGCTCGACGCGAGCGTTGCTGGGTTGGCTGCGTCTACCACTGGTTGCTGGGGTTCCTGCTGAGCTATCGTGCCCAGCGTCGCCCCCACCACCAGCACGCCAGCCACCAGCGCAAGCCATCTGGTGCGTGTCATGGCATTACCTCCTTCCGGGTGTTTAGCTTGTCACTACCTGTATGACGGCTTCCGCCACCTTGTGGTTACCAAAGGGTGGCATCAGATAGATGCCCTGAGTCACCTGACGCGCGTACAGAGCAAACTCTCTGGCGACGTCAATACCGTATTTGCGCGCGTCTGCATCGGTGAGCTCCGCGAGACGCTTGCGGATAGCAGTGGGAATGTGGATTCCCGGCACCTCGTGGTGCATAAACTCGGCATGACGTGCGCTACGCAGCGGCAACACCCCCACCAGCAGAGGCAAACCGACGCGCTCTGCGGACGCCACTGCTCGATCCAGCACCGCTGCGTCGAAAATCGGTTGCGTGTAGGTCAGGTGTGCACCCTCTCCTGCCTTCCGACGCAGGCGGTCATCCTCCGCCTGCTGATTGTATGCCAGAGGGTTGTACGCTACGGCGATGGTGAAGGCGGTGCGCACACCGATGCTGTTGCCTGCCAAATCCACTCCCTCATTGAACCGCCTCAGGATGCGCACCAGCCCGATGGCGTCAATGTCGAACACCGACGTGGCTGTCGGGTAATCGCCGACGAGCGCGGGGTCGCCCGTGATGGCGAGAATGTTGCGGATGCCCAGTGCGTGCGCCCCGAGCAAATCCGCCTGAATCGCCAGCAGATTGCGGTCACGGCACGCGAAGTGCATCATCACCTCGATGCCCACCTGCTCCTGAATCAGGTGCGAGATGGCAATTGGGTTCATGCGCAGTCGCGCCCGCGCGCCGTCCGAGATGTCGATCACGTCCACGCCGTGCTCTTTCAGCGAGCGCGCCCCTTCCACCACCTTCGCCACGTCCAGCCCACGCGGCAAATCCAGCTCCACCGCCACCACATACTTCGCGCCCAGCTTGCCCGCCAGATGCGAGGGCTCTGCCTGAGGCAGTTCCTCCGGCTTGACCTCCTCGGCAGTCCGGGCAGGGGCACGACGCACACGCGGTTTCATGCCGCGCACTCGTTCGGCGACCGCGCGAATATGAGCCGGCGTGGTGCCGCAGCACCCACCGATGATGTTCACCCCGATACGCGCGAACTGCTCGCCGTACTGCGCGAAGTATTCGGGTTGAGCCTCGAACGCCACCTCGCCACGCTGATACTGCGGTAAACCCGGCGTCGGCATGACGGAGAGAGGTAGTGCGGTTGCCGAAGCCATCGCCTGAAGGATACCCACCATGCGCTGCGGTCCCACCACGCAGTTCGCCCCGATAACATCCACGCCCCACTCTTCCAGCGTGCGTGCCACCTGAGCGGGCAGCCCCGCCGCCAGTGTTTCACCGTCCTCGATGAAGGCTTTCTGGGCGATAACGGGGATGTCGCGGTCCAGAGCGCGAAGCTCGTCCAGCGCAATCTTAAGCTCGTCCAGATGGGTGAAGGTCTCGAGAAGGATAATATCCACATCGGCTTCCAGAAGCACGGCGATCTGCTCGCGGAAGGCTTCGCCCGCTTCCTGAGGCGCGATCTGCCCGATGGGCGCCAGCGGCTTGCCCACAGGTCCCACCGCTCCCACCACGATAACCGGCAGGTCGCCCGCTGCCTCTCGAGCTAGCCGTACCGCCGCCAGATTGATGTCGCGCACCAGATGCCCGGCGCCATGCGTTGCCAGCTTGACGCGGTTCGCCCCAAAGGTGTTGGTCTCGATCAGCCGCGCGCCGTTCTCGATGTAGGTGCGATGCACCTGCCTCACCGCGTCGGGCTGTAACAGGTTCGCCAGCTCATACGGCGCCTGAACACCCAGGCGCTGCAACATGGTGCCCATCGCTCCATCCGCGACGAGCACTCCCTCTTCCAGTAATCTTTGCAAACGCTCACGCATCACGGTTCGGAACCCTGTCGTGTTACCTGCCAAAATTGTACCCTCAAACCAGTGCTCCTGCCAACCAGCACCAGCAATCCCCCGCGCAGCTTAGCGGCGGAGACCAGCCGCACCTCACGGATGTTGCCTTCAATGGGATCGCTTTGCCAGATAACACGGAGTAGGCTGTTCAGGGTCGGCGGAACCGCCAGCGCCAGAGCCTGAGTCCCCTCGCCTGTCCTTCTGGATACGATGAATGGCTGGTCAGGATGCAGTCGCCTGCCCACCTGCGCGAAGAGGCGCTCGAAGCCCTGCCGCGTCCACTCTTCGCCGCCGAGATCCGCGAAAGCAATCGGTATGGTCAAAACAACCCAGTCCGCATCCGATAGCTGCTGTGGCAGAGACAACAGGTCGTCTGCCCGTATACGTTCGAAGCGCAGCCACTCGTCGCGTGAGTCCAGCGAAATGATGCCTTTCCATATGCCGCCCGGGAACGCAGCGATCGGGAGGTCGGTGCCGTCAGGCAGACTGGCATAGCCCAGCCAGTTCACTTCCTGCGAGCGCACGCGCTTTTCATACCCCCTACCGGTATGATGTATGAGATTTCGTGGGCTGAGAACCTGCGGCGTCTTACTGCCCTTCACGAAGGCACCGGCAATCATTCCCCGCAGCTCACCGGTATCCAGTGCGCTCTGCCACTCCGTCTGCCAGCTGTTGCCTGCGCGCTTCCAGAACCGAACCTGCAGAGCATCCTCCTTAGACCGGTCGGTGTGCAGGGTCGAAAGGCGCAGTCCCTCCTCACCTCCCAAATCGATAAGCGCCGCCGAGATGGCATCATCAGGCAGTGCAAACTCCCATACCTTTTCCCAGCCGCGCACCGGGGAAACCTGCTCCTGCGCTCTCAGTCGCGCCTGGGCGATTAGCATCAGCATCGCAGAGACCAGCACAACACCGTAGATGCTCGGCTTCATCTTTTCAACCTCTGCCGAAAGGTTTCCGCGGCAAGCACCGCAACGGCGTGGCTGGCAGGCAGTGGGGGCGCGTCCGGGCGGGTCGGGATACGCACCGTCGCATCCGCCATCTCGCGCAGGTGCTGGCTCAATCCCCGCTTCTCTCCCCCCACCATCCACGCCAGCGACTGCCGCAAATCTACCTCATATACGCTCGTGGTACCTTCTTCCAGTGCAGCAAGCAGTCGTACACCGCGTTCCTTCAGCCCCTGCAGAGTGGGACGCAAACTTTCCGGAAGGGAGATGGGTAATCGCTCGAACGCTCCCGCTGACGAGCGCAGAACCGTTGGTTCATCTTTCAGCCACTCCTTGCGGTCGCACAGCACCCAGTCTGCGCCGAACGCTTCCGCAACCCTCAGCGCGTAGCCCATGTTGTAAGCATCCTCAAAACCAGCCAGTACGAAGACCATTACCGGTTCCTTCTGTTTTTCCACCCATGTCAGCATCTCCTCGACGGGTTGATACTCCCTCTCAGAACACAAAGCAATCACCCCCCCGTGTGCCGTATCGCCTGCAAGCTGAGCCAGCACGTCCGTGCGCACAATCTGAACGGGCACATCCCGGCTCAACGCCAGCTGTACCAGTCGCTCCAGACGCTTCAGGTCGGAATGCGGGCTGAGCAACAGGCGGCGCACCGTTCGTCTGCTGTGTTCCAGTATAGCCTCTGCCGACACCCGCCCCTCAAACACGATATCGCCCATCACTCAGCACCACTCACCGCCTGCCGGATATTGTGCCGGCGCCCCGAAATGTCGAAACACTCATACTGGTTCTCCCGCATCAGGCGCGTGGCGACTTTCATGGCTTGCGCTTCGGTCAAGCTGCCCTCGTCCACCTCCGCCTGAAGCGCTTGCCAAAGTCCCTGTCGCGCCTGCGTCGCATAGGCGACCGCCGCCCATGGAAGGCGCGTATCCCCACCAAAGGCAAACAGTTTGTTCACCGGCGCCGCATGCAAAAACCGCCTCAGGAAATCGCCCGCGCTGTACGGGTCAATACTCCACGCCCAGCACATGTCCACGTACACGTTCGGGTAGCGCTTCGCCAGTGCCACGAGCTCATCACTGTATGGATACGCAATGTGCATCAGCACGAAGCGGGTCTTCGGGTAGGAAGCCAGCAGTTCCCACATGTTGCCCGCCGGTATATAGTGTACCGGCATTCGTCCCCAGCCTGCATAGTAGCCCGTGTGGGTCTTGAAGGGCAGGTTGTAGTCACCAGCCAGCTCCACGCCACGTGCCCAGCACCAGTCTCCAAGACACAGCTTCTCTTCAGGCGTGATGGGCTGACCGCGCAGCAGTTTTGCCAGCACTGCTTCAGCATCGGAGTCGTCACGCGAATGCCATTCCAGAGTCCGCCCGTAGGCGTGCTGTGACTTGACGGCGATGGCATACCTGCCATAGCTGTCAAATATCGCCTCCATCGCGCGCCGCAGAGACGCAAGGTCTTTGACTTCCACCCCGGCCTCGCGGTAGATACCCTCCACCTCGATCTCGCCCTGGCTGAACGCCGCCCACGAAATGTCGTAGAGAAAGAACTCCGGACCCGAGGGGTCAGGCTCCACAGG
>CAKZNX010000084.1 GCA_937132045.1 uncultured bacterium | reverse complement strand
GGAGCGAAGCGACGAAGCAATCCCCTTCACTCCCCGTGTCATTGCGAGGAGCGAAGCGACGAAGCAATCCCCTCCGCTTACCCCCAACCCGCAGGGGATGGCTTCGCCTGCTGCCGCAGGCTCGCCATGACACTCTGTTGCCGGCGTTTGACTTTCCCGCGTGACGTCTGTATAATCTGTGACCGGTGAAACTGCGAAGGAGGCGATGCCATGCGCATGAGACAAAGGGAGCTGCGACAGCGGCGGAAACGCAAAGAGGAAAGGCGGAAAGGCGCCCGGCGCGAAGCGCGAACGCGGGCGCGACGAGCATAGTTCAGCAGTGTTTTCTGCCCTCTCTCCGGCGAGAGAGGGCACCATCACCAGTTCCGATTATCCTGAGCGCAGTTCCAGCTTGATGTCGATTGCAGGCGCAGAGTGCGTCAGGGCTCCAACAGAAATGGCATCCACGCCTGTCTCAGCAATCGTTCGCACAATATCCAGGCGCACCCCACCGGACGCTTCCAGCACTGCCCGCCCTTTTGCCAGGCACACCGCCTCGCGCAATTCGTGAGGTGCCATGTTGTCCAGCAGGATAATGTCCGCCCCTGCGTCCAGCGCTTCCCCGACCTGCTGCAGGTTGGTGCATTCCACTTCCACCTTCATGGTGTGCGGCAGAATGCGACGCACCCGGCGTAGCGCTTCCGCAATACCACCGCACACGGCGATATGGTTATCCTTGATGAGCACGGCGTCGTACAACCCGAAACGGTGATTGTAACCTCCACCCACGCGCACCGCGTACCGTTCCAAATAGCGCAAACCCGGTGTGGTTTTTCGGGTATCGCAGACTCTCACCGGCAGGTCGTGCACCGCCTCCACAAAGCGCGCGGTCAGGGTGGCAATGCCACTGAGCCTTTGCAGAAAGTTGAGCGCCACCCGTTCGCCGGTCAGAAGCGCCCTCGCCTCTCCGTGAACGGTCGCAAGTATGGCTTCCGGCTCGAAACGCTGTCCCTCCTTCACCAGCGGCTCCAGCCGGATGCGTGGGTTCAACTGTGCAAAAACTCGTTCCACCACCGGCATCCCCGCCAGCACCCCCGACTGCGTTGCGACAAACTCCCCCACTGCCTCCAACCCCTCGGGCACGGTTAACAGTGTGGTCATGTCTCCCGTGCCGACGTCTTCCGATAGGGCACGGAGCACCATCTCGTCGATTAGTCTGACACTGAGTAGCGTTGGCATCAGCCCCACTTGACCTCCACAATATGGTCGCACCGCGACAGCACAGCCAGCATCTGGACTTCGGTGACTTTGGCGGGTAAGTCCACCGAAAGCTCATAGCGACGAGTATCCGGTGAAAGGGCCGGCAACCGTCGTAGAGAGAGCACCTCCACCTGCATTGAAAAGAGAGCATCCAGCACGGCATCCACTGCCGATTGCCCCTCCTGCACCGTCAGCTCCAGCTCGCGCACTCGCCGTTTGATGCGAAGCAGGCTCTCAAGCAGATGCACCAGTGCCAGCGTGAGGAAAACCAGCACAGTCGCCAGAACCGCCATGCTCCAGAACCGCCGGTCCAGTCCCACTGCCAGTCCGATTGCAGCGGTGGTCCAGATGCTGGCGGCAGTGGTCAACCCGCGCACCGTCCCACCGAGGTGAAGGATGGTTCCTGCTCCGATGAAGCCGATGCCCGTCACCACCTGTGCCGCAATGCGCGTTGGGTCACTCTGTGCGCCTGCCATGCCGCGCGAAAGCATTCCGAACAGGGCTGCGCCGAGGCATAGCAGGATGTGAGTGCGCAGTCCTGCGGGGCGTCCATGCACTTCGCGTTCCAGACCTACCGCGGCGCCCAGCCCTGACGCCAGCAGCAGTGGTGCCAGCACCTCCCACCACGACGACACGGTAATCTCGCCTCCTTTTAGAGGATGATACTATTGTACTGTGGAACTGGTGTAGAGGCAAGTTGAAGAAAAATCGCCTGCTCCCAGAGCCGTCGGGGTTGGGCGATCGCTCCGAGTGCAGGCTCCATCGACGTGATGGACAGAGTGAAAAGGAGGACATGCGCTACTACTATATACGTCGCCCAGCTACAGGAAGTTCCGCGGTGCGTAACCCTGCGCAGTGTATGCCCGTCAAAAATGCGGTGGGCTAGCAGGAATCCTGCACATACCCGCTGAATGGAGTAGTCGTACCCGGATGACGGTACGCTCTCAATCATACCCGAGGCGAGGAGAGACGACGATGCGAATGGGCTTGAAGGGCTTTCTCTTGTCAGCATGGCGCACTCTGTTGCCGCTGTGTCTGGCGCTGATGTCCGCTACGTCCCTTGCGCTCGCACAGGATGTGGCTACTTACCGGTTCTCCCCCACCCACAACGGTATCGCGCCAGGAGGCATCGGTATGCCGGCTGCTATGTACTGGCGATATACCGCTTCCCCTGCACCGCAGAACTTCGCGGCACCGGCAATCGTGGGTAACACCGTGTACTATGCCTGTCGCGACCGTCTGTATGCTCTTGAAGGCGATACCGGACGGGTCATCTGGCGTTACCCCACCGACCAGCCGCTGAACGCCCAGTTCCGCACCACGCCCGCCGTCGCGGACGGGACTCTGTACATCGGCGCGACCGATGGAAACCTGTATGCGCTGTCGGCCACAACGGGCAGGCTGCTGTGGTCTTTCCGGACACAAGGTGCAGTTCTGTCGCCGCCTACGGTGGTTGGGGATGTGGTGTACTTCGGGTCGGCTGACGGAAGGGTGTACGCCATCAATGCGAAGACGGGCGAACCGATATGGCGCGGCGGCTTCCGCACGCTTGATGCGGTGAATGGTGCAGTGGCGGTAGCCGATGACATGGTGTTCTTCATCTCGGCAGACCAGACGCTTTACGCGGCAGCCGCACCTACCGGACTGTTGCTGTGGCGCCTGCGCCTGCCTGGAACTCTGTACGCCCTGTCGCCGATAGTCGCAGACCGCAACGTGTACGTGGTGGCATCGAACGTGCTGTATGCCCTGCAGGCGCGAAGCGGTCGTCAGCTGTGGGCGCGCACACTGCCCGACGACATCGTTACCGAACCGGTAGCGGGGAACAGCATGGTGTACGTTTTGACGCGCGACGGGCGTGCGTGGGCGTTGGACTACACAGGCAAGGTCATCTGGAACACCAAAGAGCCTGTCTTGAAGGACCAGGTCGTCGCCGCGCCGACGCTGGCGGGCAATGTGCTGATCATCGGCACCACGCGCGGCGGCATATTCGCCGTTGATGCTTCCAGCGGCAACGTGCTCTGGAAGTATCTGTTGCAGTCGTCTTCCTCCACCCCAGAGCGACCGACGTTCACCGACATCACGGCGCCACCGGTGGTGGCAAACGGCACCCTGTTCGTGGTGTCGGACGATGGCAGTCTGACGACTTTCCGCGCGGATGCCCCAGACAGCTTGCCGCCCACCATCACCGAACTGGAACCCACGCGCGGTGTCGCGATGTCGGGGCAGCCGCCTATCCGTTTCCGAGCGCTGATCAGCGACGACGGCTCGGGCATCAAGACCGATTCCATTCAGTTTCTGCTGGACAATACTCCTGTCAAGTACGAGTTCGACCTCGCCAAAGGAGAGATCAGCTACCTGTGGGGTACGCGCGAGGCATCTGCCTCCCCTGCCGGGCAGGAAGGCGGTGCCACAACTGTGCGCCCGCTCAATGATGGACGCCATACCGTCAAGGTGATTGCCGAAGACTGGTACGGCAACCGCACCGAATACACGTGGTCGTTCATCGTAGACAACACCCTGCGCAGGCGTCCCGCTGCCACACAACAGCGCACTCAACCTGGGATTCCCGGCGTGCCAGGAATGGGCGGCGGTCGCCGCGGAGGTCCAGGACGCGACGAGGGCGGTTACTGATCGGAGAGGGTAGCGGTGGAGGAGGCTCGTCAACGTGCCCTGTTGAGGCTGGCGCATCTCGAGCTTCCTCCCCGTCGTTTGCTCAGCCTGCTGGAACAGTTTGATGACCCTGTAGAGGTCTTCCGCGCCTCCCGCCACGACCTGCTGCGCATCGAGGGAATGACCGAAGCCGCGGCGGTGCGAATTCTCAACGCGCCGGAGCTCTCAGCGGAGGCATGGCAGCGCTGGAGCCATAGCAACGCTCGTATCCTGACGTGGCGCGACGACGGTTATCCTGCCCCTCTGCGCGAAATCGACGACTTCCCTCCCCTGCTCTTCGTGCGAGGCAGCCTGCATGAGCGCGACCGGTTTGCTGTAGCCATCGTGGGTACTCGCAAGCCAACGCCCTATGGAAAAAGCGTGGCGGAGCAGCTGGCGCGAGAACTCAGTCGCTACGGATTGACCGTTGTCAGCGGCGGCGCCCGAGGTATCGACACCGCTGCACACACCGGGGCACTTCGCGCCGGTGGACGTACTATCGCCGTGCTGGGGTGCGGCGTCGACGTCGCCTACCCGCCCGAGTCGCAGTCTCTTTTCAACGAGATTGCCACGCAGGGCGCGGTTCTCTCCGAGTACCCACCGGGCACCCAGCCTGATGCGTGGCGTTTTCCGGCGCGAAACCGCATTGTGAGCGGACTGTCTCTGGGTGTGCTGGTGGTGGAGGCGCCAAACGACAGCGGTGCACTGATTACTGCCACCCACGCTCTCGAGCAGGGCAAGCCCGTTTTTGCCGTGCCCGGTAACATTCACTCTGGACAAAGTGCAGGCTGCCATCGCCTCATCAAGGACGGTGCCACGCTGGTCGACAGTGTGGAGGACATTGTGCGAGCGCTGGGCATTGTGCCAGAGCCGCCGCCAGAGCGCACCACAAACACCATGCACCTGACCACGACTCAGCAAGAGGTACTGCGAGCATTATCATTGACGCCAAAACACGTGGATGCGCTGGCAGACGAGCTGAGATTGTCGGTAGCCCAGCTGAACGCCGAACTGCTGATACTGGAGATGCACAACATGGTTCGTCGGCAGCCGGGAAACGCTTACGTACGGGTACCATAACAACAGCCGCGCCATGAAGACGCTGGATATTGGTATCGCAAATACCGCCCTGAGGCTGGAGTGCGCTGACGACACGTTCCTGAACGAACTCCTGCAGGAACGATACGGTGCGTTCGTGCTGGAGGGCGTGCAAAACCCGCATATCCACGTCCTTCTCCAGCCAAAGACCTCACCCCCCACCCGTGCCCGCATCGAGAGCGTCAAAGTGCGTCAGGCGGAAGGCGGATGGCGGTTCGTGTACGACACCTTTGTTGCGGACGTCACTGCTGGTACAGACCGCGCCGAGGTCACCTGTCTGCGCAGTGCGTATGCGGTGGACTCGTTCCTGCGCACCCTGCTGGCGCTGTATCTGCCTCAGCACGAGGGTGTGCTCGTTCACGCATCCGCGGTACGGTATGCTGGACAGGGATACGTGTTCGCTGGGCGCTCGGGTTCAGGCAAGACCACCGTTGCACACCTTCTGCACGAGAAAGCGGAGGTGCTGAGCGATGAGCTGGTCGCCCTGCGGCGTGAACATGGAGGCTGGGTGGCGTTCGGCACGCCGTTCTGGGGCGATTTTGCCCGCGCAGGCGCTAACCTCAGCGGCAGCCTGCACGCCGTTTATCTGCTGCGCCACGCAAAGGAACACCGATTGGAGCCGCTATCCCGGCGCGATGCGCTGGCAGGGGTATTGCAGTGCAGTGTGCAGTTTGCGGAGGGTGCACAGGTGGCGGAATGGATGCTGGGCGCGGTATCCGCGCTGGTTCGGGAAATCCCGGTTTATCGAATGCACTTCCTACCAGATGATGGATTCTGGCAGCTGGTGGTTGGAGAGGCTACGTCCGCCGGCTGACCTCGCCACCGTGCGAGTTGCCGTCGAGGTAGTCCACAAACAGGTCGTGCGCGATGTAGTAATGGACGGAGTACACCGCGGGACGACACTGGATCAGCCCCTTTGGCACACGATGAAAGAAAGCATCAGCGATGGTCTGTGCCTCCCGATGGGAGACTTCGCCGTCATCGGTGCGGGTGATGGCGAGATGCAGCAGGTCGTCCTCGCCCTCGAATTGCACCCGGAAGTTGCCAAGAGTTGCGCCATAGCGTTCGCGGCGGTCCAGCAGGATCGGAACCCCAGCGCGGGTGTCTTCTACAATGGCTTGCAAGATCCGGCGTACTTCCGGGTGCTCATTGGTCACAGTCATGCCGGATGCCTCACGCAATGGCAGGTAGCGGGCTCGCACCGACCGTGCGCCACCCGAACCATGTTGTCCTGAGTCCACACTACCAGCGGCTCGTCGAACCTAATGGGTTCGCCACACACCACGCAGGTGAACAGCCAGTTCGGGCTATCCTGCAACCGCGGCTGGGATGGTTCCACTCGTGTCAACCGCCGCTTGTGCACAACCGTCTCTGCCATATCATCCCAACCTCCTTTCACCAGCCGCATCGGGACACTAGCAAAATGCTTAGACGGTTTGCGCACCCCGCAGGTTTCGCCAGATCGGCGTAACGACCGCCCTTCTGTTAGATTCCCGGCACCGGTCGCCCAAAACGATCGGTCGGGTGGTCTGCCACCTGCAGTCGGACACGCCCTCGTTCACTGCCGCGCTGTATGACCAGCGAGACCTCCGTACCCGCGGGCATCGATGCGATCATGTTCTTCAGCTCGCCCGGGGAGGTCACCCGCTTGCCGTTGCACTCCACGATGGTGTCCTCGATATCCAGCCCAGCCAGGTCGGCGGGACTGTTTCGGAACAGATTCGCCACGATGACTCCCTGCACCGCGCCTTCCTCCACGCGGGCGGGGATGATGCCCAGCCAGCCGCGCGACACTTTGCCGTCGCGCAGTAACAGTTCCATCACGCGGCGTGCCTCGTGGCTGGGAATGGCGAAGCCAATACCCACATTGCCCCCACTTTGCGACAGGATGGCGGTGTTGACGCCCACCAGTTCCCCGCGCGTGTTCACCAGCGCCCCGCCCGAGTTGCCCGGATTAATAGCGGCATCGGTCTGGATGAAGTCCTCGTATACCGAGATACCCACATCACGGCGTCCCTTCGCGCTGACGATACCTGCGGTTACCGTCTGGCTTAGCCCATAGGGGTTGCCGATGGCAAGCACCCATTCGCCCACCTCCAGCGCACGCGAGTCGCCCCACTTGATTGCTGGCAGGTTACTGGAGCGGATGCGCAACAGTGCAAGGTCGGTCGCTGGGTCGGTGCCCACCACCCGTGCCTCGGCAAACCGGCGTCCGTCAGCCAGCGTGACTGAGATGCGGCTTGCTCCGGCAACCACGTGATTGTTGGTGAGAATCAACCCGTCGCGGCTGACGATGACGCCCGACCCCAGACTGCGCACCACCCGTTCCGGCTGGCGGAATGGGATGTCGTCGTCGCCAAAAAAGTAGCGAAACAGCGGGTCGTCGAACAGCGGCGAACGACGTCCCGGAACGATGGTGGCTGCACTGATGTTCACCACAGCGGGCGTCGCTGCCTTTGCCACTGCCGCGAAGGCTTCCGAGCTCTGCTTCAGCTGCGTGGACGCCTGTTCAAAGGTGACCGGAGGCGGTTCGGGCAGGCGCTGGGCGGTTTGTGTGCGCATACCCAGCCACCAGCCGACCAGCAGGGCAAGCACCGCAACCGCGGCGACAGCTACCCACCGGGGATTCTCAAAGCGAGCCATCGCCTGCACTTTCCCCTGAAGCTGCATAGCTAATCCCCTCCTCTTGGCTCGTTGCTCGACGAGGCTGCCACTTCTCCAGAGGCACCTCGCCGACCACATAAAAACTTCCCGTGACCAGCACGATGTCCTCTGATTTCGCCATGCTCATAGCACGTTCCACCGCCTCTGGCACGCGGGGAACAATCTCGTACGGAGGCAGGGACACGGTAGCCGATTCGGGCAGTTCCGCCGCGGGTCGTCCGCGCGGGTCATCTGGCTGAGTGAAGATGATGTGCGAAGCCAGCGGCGCCAGCGTATCCACAACGCCCTGCGCCACGTGCCCACGGGTCATGCCCAGCACCAGGATCAGCCTGCGGTAACGGAACGTCTCGGAAACTGCCTGAGCCAGGCAGCGCGCCGCGTCCACATTATGCGCTCCATCCAGGAGAAGCACCGGAGAACGTCGAACAATCTGCATCCTGCCCGGCATGGTGGCGTGCTCCAGACCGATGCGGATGGCGCTTTCGGGCACCTCCACGCGATGCGCATGTCGCAGGGCTTCCACCGCCGCAGTGGCTACTGCCGCGTTCGAGCACTGGTGCCTGCCCAGCAGACGCAAACTCAGGTGGCGGTAAACCCCGTCCATCGTGCGCACCGAAACCTTCTGCCGCAGACGATACACTCCTTCGTCCTGCCAGTGGGCAGTGCGCACAGGCGGGGGGATCACCATCCTCCCGGGTTTCACCTCGGTTAGGGGCACGCCGGCACGTTGGGCGTGTTCACGTATCACCTGCAGAGGCTCCTCTTCGGTTACCCCGGTCACCGCAGGCGCGTCCGGCTTGATGATGCCCGCCTTCTCTGCCGCAATCTTGCCCAGCGTATCCCCCAGACGGTCCATGTGGTCCCAGCCGATGGAGGTGATGACGCTAACCAGTGGGCGCACCACATTGGTCGCATCCAGCCTGCCGCCGAGTCCCACCTCCACCACAGCGAAGTCCACCCTTTGCTCGGCAAAGCACGAGAAGCCGACCGCCGTTTTCAGTTCGAACTCGGTGACCTGACCCAGTGGGGTCTGAGCCAGTTCGTCGATGTGTGGCTTGATCCATGTGACGAGGCGGGCGAAATCGGCCTCGGGGATCAGGTAACCGTTCACCTGAATGCGCTCGCGCAGGTTGAACACATACGGAGAAAGGTAAAGCCCAACCTTGTAGCCGGCCCCTTGCAGGATGGTGGCGATGAAGGTGCTGGTGGAACCCTTGCCATTGGTGCCAGCTACGTGGATAACGCGCAGCTGGTGATGTGGATTTCCGAGGCGCTCCAGCAACGCTTCGAAACGCTCGTTTCCCAGTTTGATGCCGAAGCGCTTCAAACCCTGCATGTACATGACGGCACGTGCGTAGTCCATAAGCCCTTCCCACTCATTATACCGCCGGAAGCTGCCTTACGTCACGCCGGCTCGCGGTAGCACCGACTGCCATAGCGCAGACCACAGAACCCGCTACAACCGCCACCGTCGCCGACCAGTGTGAAGCCATCCAGCCCATCAGCAGGCTGCCGAACGGCGCCAGTCCCATCAGCGCAAACACATGCAGCGACATCGTCCGCCCGCGCAAATGCTCGGGACTCAGGGATTGCAACAGCGCATTGATGGAACCCAGCGTGCTGACCGCCGAACCGCCGATCAGCACCATGCACCCCAGCGAAAAAAGATAGCTGCGCGACAGCGCAAACAACAGTAGCCCCATGCACAGTCCCGTCGCAGCGGTGATCAGCACCCTGCCCCGCGGTACCGTGCCTGCGACCCTTGCCAGAATCAGCGCCCCCATCAATGCCCCGAAGCCTGTCGCCGAGAACAGATTGCCCAAGCCCTGCTTACCCACCTGCAGGACGTCCCGCGCGAAGACGGGCATCAGCGTGGTGTAAGACATAGCGAAAATGCTCAGCGCACAGTCCAGCAATACCAGCGAGCGCAGCAGTCCATCGTGGTACACGTAAGCCAGTCCTTCTTTCAGCTCCGACCACATCGACAGTCGGTCTGCGTGGCTTTGCACCGGCGCTGCCGGGATTCGCAGCAACGCGAAGATGATAGCGACATAGCTGACCGCATTGACGAAAAAGCACCAGCCCGCATTCACCACCTCGATCAGCTTTCCCGCGATGGCTGGACCCAGAATACGTGCCGTGTTGAAAGCGGCGGAGTTCATGGCTACGCCAACCGTCACGAACTGCTCACCCACCAGGTCCCTCACCATCGCCTGACGCGCTGGCGCATCGATGGCGGTAATCAACCCGTTGAGCATCGCGATGACGGCGATATGCCAGAACTCCACCCTGCCGGTCAGCACCAGCGTAGCAAGCACAAGGGCATTGATGGCAAAGAGCATCTGCGTAGTGACGACAAGCCGTCGTTTCTCGAGACGGTCGGCAACCACGCCTCCAAACAAGCTAAAGAGGGTGGTGGGTAGTGCCCCGACAAAGCCCAGCAATCCCAGCAGGAACTTGCTGTTCGTGATTTCGTACACCACCCACCCCTGCGCCACGGTCTGCATCCAGCTGCCCAAAAAAGAAACGAATGCCCCTGCCCAGTAGGTGCGGTAAACACTGTTGTGCCACAGAGCAACAACGGAGGGATGCTCGCTGTTGGACTTGTCTCCCTTGACCTGTTCCATACTTTATCATTGTAACACCGAAGTTTGGTGGTGGACAACCCAACGGCAATATCCACAGCTTGCGCGGCTTTAGAGGACATGCGATTCTACTAGTTGAATAGAGTATAGCGAAGATGTTTTATCGGGCAATAGCCCGCGTCCCTGGTTGCAGAGATTGAACTGCTGGAGGAAATTGTCATGTCACAGTCGGGTGCTGTTTCAGAAAACCCATACGCTTTGCCCGCAACCGACTTGCAGAAACTGTTCGACAGCCTCACCCAGCGTGGCTACCAGATTATCGCGCCCACCGTGCTCGATGACGCTATCGTCTACGAACCCGTCGAATCCGTCAACGAGCTACCCGCTGGCGTTACGGACGAACAGCGCGCTGCGGTATACCGGATAAAAAGACGCTCCGACAAAGCCATGTTCAGGTGGGCCGTGGGACCCCGGTCGTGGAAGCACTATCTGTATCCTCCCCACCAGAGGCTGTGGGAGGCACGCCGTAACGGGGGCTCGGGCTTCGATGTGGTGGCGGAGCCGGAGGAGCCGCCAGTTTACGCCTTTGTGGGCGTGCGCCCGTGTGACCTCGCCGCCATCGCCATTCAGGACAGAGTCTTTCTCAGCGAGCAGTACCGGGACGAGAACTATGGGCGCCGGCGTGAGAAGGCGCTGCTCATAGCCGTGAACTGCAGTCATCCCGCAGGCAACTGCTTCTGCGCCTCCACGGGAACGGGACCGCACGCCCAAACCGGCTACGACCTCGCCCTGACGGAGGTGCTGGACAGCAAACAACACTACTTCGTGATCGAGCTGGGCACCGAACGGGGCGCTGAAGTGCTGGAAGGAGTGCCGGTTCAGCCGGCTTCCCCAGAGCAATGTGAAGCTGCTCAACGGGTGCTGGAGAACGCCGCTCGGCAGATAACCAAGCGGATGGACACCACCGACCTGAAGGAGCTGATGTATCGCCATCTGGACAGTCCACACTGGGATGATGTCGCAAAGCGCTGTCTTACCTGCTCCAACTGCACGATGGTGTGTCCGACCTGCTTCTGCCATACGGTAGAGGACGTCACCAACCTGCAGGGAACCGTTGCCGAGAGGTGGCGCAAGTGGGATTCCTGCTTCCACATCGACTTCTCCTACATCCACGGCAGTCCCGTGCGTGTGTCGGAGTCGTCGCGATACCGTCAGTGGATCACTCATAAGCTGGCGTCGTGGCAGGACCAGTTCGGAGTACTGGGTTGTGTGGGATGTGGACGATGTATCACGTGGTGCCCTGTTGGCATCGACATCACCGACGAGGTGAACGCCCTGCGACGAAGCGAGGAGAGCAAAGCCGCTCTGACATCGCCAAAGGAGGAGAGCCATGCGAACCCTTGAGACCGTTCTTGCAGAACACCCCTTCTTTCAGGGACTGGAGAAGCGTCATCTGGAGGTAATTACCGGATGTGCCTCCAACGCGACCTTTGACGAGGGGCAGTTCATCTTCCGCGAAGGAGAGGAAGCGAACCACTTCTACCTGATACGTCAGGGACGAGTGGCGCTGGAGGTGCACGCAGGCGGTGTGGGTACCATCACCATTCAGACGCTGGATGCGGGCGACATTCTGGGATGGTCGTGGCTGGTGCCTCCCTATCGCTGGCACTTCGACGCTCGAGCCGTCGAGCCCACACGCGCTATCGTTTTGGACGGCGAGTGCCTGCGGCGAAAGTGCGAGGACGACCACGATCTCGGCTACGAGCTGCTGAAGCGATTTGCCGAGATTATCACCCAGAGGCTTCAGGCGACCCGCCTGCAGTTGCTGGACGTGTACGCTACCCGAGGATAGCACATCATGTAGAGGGGGTCATTGCCGGAACAATGGTTCCACGTCCTTTTCGAGTTCAGCAGATACGTCATGAGACACACGATACATTCACCCTGGAGCTGGAGCCGGCGAAAGGTTCGGAAGTCTTCCTGTTCAAAGCGGGACAGTTCAACATGCTGTACGTGTTCGGCGTGGGCGAGATACCCATCTCCATCAGCAGCGACCCAACCAACCCGCGCGTGCTGATGCACACCACACGGGAAGTGGGTGTCGTCACCAAAGCGATGGGCAAGCTGCGACGCGGCGACGTGATCGGTGTACGTGGTCCCTACGGCAGCCCGTGGCCCGTCGAACAGGCGGACGGTTCCGATGTGGTTATCGTCGCGGGAGGCATCGGGCTCGCACCGCTGCGCTCGGCACTGTATCAGATGCTGGCGCATCGCCAACGCTACGAAAAGATCGTGCTGCTCTACGGCACACGCACACCCAATGACATCCTGTATCGGCGGGAATTGCAGCGATGGCGCGCGCAATTCGACCTGGAAGTGCATATCACGGTGGACCGCGCCATGAGCGGGTGGCGGGGCAACGTAGGGGTGGTCACTTCGCTCATTCCGCGTGCCCCCTTCGACGCTCGCAACGCGGTGGCGCTGGTGTGTGGACCCGAAATCATGATGCGTTTCACCGTACTCGAGCTCCAGAGACGCGGTGTTCCTCCGTCGAACATCTACATCTCGATGGAGCGCAACATGAAATGTGGCGTCGGCGTGTGCGGTCACTGCCAGTTCGGTCCGTGCTTCGTGTGCAGAGACGGTCCGGTGTTTCGCTACGATACGGTACAACATCTGTTTGAGAGACGGGAGATATAGTGATGGCGCGCACAACCAAGCCCAAACTGGCTGTCTGGAAGTTCGCTTCGTGCGACGGATGCCAGCTGAGCCTGCTGGACTGTGAGGAGGAGCTGCTGGAGGTCGCCGGAGCCGTCGATATAGCCTATTTCCCCGAAGCCACCCGCGCGGTGGTGAAAGGTCCTTACGACATCTCGCTGGTGGAAGGCTCTATCACCACCCCGCACGATGCCGAGCGTATCCATCAGGTGCGTCGGGCGTCGCGATTCCTGATCACCATTGGCGCGTGCGCCACAGCGGGCGGTATTCAGGCTCTGCGCAACTTCAAGGACGTGCGCGAGTTCGTCGGCGCGGTGTACGCCACCCCACAGTATATCCAGACACTCAGCAAGTCCACACCCATCCATGACCACGTGTTCGTGGACTACGAGCTGCGCGGCTGCCCGATTAACAAATACCAGCTGCTGGAAGTGCTAAGCGCGTACCTTCACGGACGGCGACCGAATATCGTGCCGCACAGCGTCTGCTCGGAATGCAAGCGGCGTGGGGTGGTGTGCGTGATGGTGGCGAAGGGCGTGCCGTGCCTCGGTCCCGTCACTCACGCCGGATGCGGAGCGATATGTCCCTCCTACGGGCGCGGGTGCTATGGCTGTTTCGGTCCGAAGGAAACACCCAACACCGCCTCTCTCAGCAAGCGGTGGAGACAGCTGGGCGTGAAGGAGGAAGACCTGGTACGTGCCTACCGTGGGTTCAACGCGTACTCCGAAGCCTTCCGAAGGGAGAGTGAAAGCCATGAGAGGTAACAACATCAAGGTGGACTACCTGGCGCGGGTAGAGGGGGAAGGCTCTTTGCACGTTCGCTTCAAGGGCGGGCAGCTGGCAGAGGTACGGTTCCGCATTTTCGAGCCGCCTCGCTTCTTCGAGGCGTTCCTTCGTGGGCGCAACTATCGCGAAGCCCCCGACATCACGGCTCGCATCTGCGGCATTTGCCCCGTTGCTTACCAGATGAGCGCAGCGCACGCCATGGAGGATGCCTTCGGCGTAAAAATCGAGGGACCCATCCGCGACCTGCGCCGACTCATCTACTGCGGCGAGTGGATCGAGAGCCACGTCCTGCACGTCGCCATGCTTCACGCCCCGGACTTCCTTGGCTATGAGGACGCTATCCAGATGGCGAAAGACCACCCGCAGATCGTGGAGACGGCGCTGAAGCTGAAGAAGGTGGGTAACGACCTCGTGACGCTCATCGGGGGGCGCGAGATTCACCCCATCAACGTGCGCGTGGGCGGCTTCTACAAAGTTCCCAGACGGCGCGACCTGGCGGAGGTCGAGGAGCGTCTGAAATGGGCGCGCGACGCCTCGGTGCAGCTGGTGAAGTGGACGGCTTCCCTGCCCATTCCGGAATTCGAAAGGGACTATGAGTTCGTCGCGCTTCGGCACCCCGCAGAATACCCGTTCAACGAGGGCAGGCTCGTTTCCAGCAAAGGGCTGGACATCACCATCGACGAGTTCGAGGCGCACATCGTGGAAGAACACGTGCCCTACGCCAACGCTCTGCACGCACGTATCGCCAAACGGGGCGCGTACCATGTGGGACCGCTGGCGCGGTTTAACCTCAACTTCGACAAACTTTCGCCGCTGGCGCGTGACCTGGCAAAGGAAGTGGGCATCTCTCCGCCTTATGGTAATCCCTTCGGCAGCATCGTGGTGCGCGCCGTCGAAACCCTTTACGCCTGCGACGAGGCGCTTCGGCTTATCGCGGGGTACACCATGCCCGACAAGCCAGCGGTAGAGGTGCGTCCGTATGCCGCTACCGGACATGGCTGCACCGAGGCGCCACGTGGCATATTGTATCACCGCTATCGCGTGGACGAGTACGGCACTATCCTGGATGCACGCATCGTACCGCCAACCGCTCAGAACCAGAAAAGCATCGAAGCTGACCTGTGGGAGCTGGTGCAGGCGAACGCCGATCTGCCGGTCGAGGAGCTGCAGTGGCGGTGCGAGCAGGCAATCCGAAACTACGACCCCTGCATCTCGTGCGCCACGCACTTCCTGAAACTGCACGTCCAGCGCGACGAATAGCTCTCCGCCCCGGCGCTACGCCATCCGTTTGGTAAAGCGGCGGCTTGCCAGCGCGAAGACCGTCAGCCCGATAACCAGCAGCGCCAGGGCATCGCTCCAGAGTACTTCTATTCCCACCCCTTTCAGAAAGATGCCGCGCACAATGTTGAGGAAGTAGCGCAGTGGGATGAGGTAGGTCACCCACTGGATCGGGCGCGGCATGTTCTCGACAGGAAAGATGAAGCCAGAGAGCAGGATAGAGGGCAGGATGATGAAGAAGGCGGTCATCATCGCCTGCTGCTGGGTGTGAGACACCGTGGAGATAAACAGCCCTAACCCCAGTGTGGTGAGCAAAAACACCATCGCCAGTGCGAACAGCAACAGCAGGCTTCCGCGCAAGGGCACGCCAAACCACAGCGTGGCTACCAGCAAAATCAGCACCATGTCGAGAAAACCCAGCAAGACGAAGGGAATGACCTTGCCCGCCATCAGCTCCACAGCGCGTATGGGGGTGACGATAATCTGCTCGAGTGTGCCGATCTCCCGCTCGCGGACGATTGCCATGGAAGTCAACAGCATGGTGATAATCAACAGGATGGTACAGAGCACTCCCGGCACCATGTAGTTCACGCTTTTCAGGTCGGGATTAAACCAGACGCGCATTCGTTCCTCGATGAGGGGTAGTCGGTAGACGCGAATGCCCGTGCGCTGAAGGCGCGTTTCCATCACCTCCATCGAGTAGCTTCGCAACAGCCCCGATACATAGCCGAGAACCATCCCCGCCGTCGTGGAGTCGGTGCCGTCTACCACAACCTGCAGTGGTGCGCTTTCACCCCTCGCAAGGCTTCTGGCGAACCCCTTCGGGATGAGGATTCCCACCTGCACCACGCCGCCGTCCATCAGCGGTTCGAGGTCCTGAGGACGGCTCAACACGTGCCGTATCTGGAAATAGCCGGTGTTCGTGAACCGCGCGACGAGTTCACGGCTTTCGCGCGAACCATCGCTGTCAACCACTGCTGTTGGAATGTTTCTGATGTCGGTGGTGACTGCATACCCGAAAATCACGAGCTGCAGTATCGGAGCGACGATGATCAAGCGTAACATGCGCGGGTCTCGCCGCAGCTGCACGAACTCTTTGCGCACCAGATGGCGGATGCGATGCCAGCGCATTGTGCACCTCACAGCCGCTTCTCGAAACGACGGGCGCTTGCGGCGACAGCTACCAGACCAAACAGCACGAGCGCCAGCGCTGCTTTCCACAGTACTTCGGGACCTGCCCCCTTCAGGAAAATGCCACGCAGAATGAAGATGAAATAGCGCGCAGGCACCAGATAGGTCAATGCCTGAAGCACCTTCGGCATGGAGGTTACAGGAAACATGAAGCCGGAAAGCAGGATAGACGGCAACATGGTTCCCAGCACGGCGGCGATAAACGCCACCAGCTGTGTCCGAGCCAGCACCGAGATGAGCAAACCAATACCCATCGACGCGAACAGGAAAATCGCCGAGAACGCCAGCAGCCAGACCACACTGCCCTTCAACGGTACTCCGAACAGCAACCGCCCGCAGATGATAACCAGTACAACGTCCACAAAGGCAATGATCACGTAGGGCACAATCTTGCCGATCATCAGTTCGTGGGGCATCACGGGAGAGACCACCAGCTGCTCAATGGTGCCCCGTTCACGCTCCCGGACGATGGTGAGCGAAGTCAACAGTGCGGAAATCTGCATCAGGATAATGGCGACCAGCCCGGGCACGATGAAGTAGGTGCTTTTCATCTCGGGGTTGTACCACACCAGGGGGCGAACGTCGATCGGCACGGCGAGGCGCTCCGCTGGCACACCCGCCCGGGCAGCGTACGCGCGCACCATGTCCACCGAGACGCTCTGGATGAAACCCAGCACATAACTCTGTGCAATAGTGGCGGTGGTGGAGTCCGAACCATCGACCAATACCTGAACCTGCGACGGATTGCCCGCGGCGATATCGCGCGCGTAACCCCGCGGTATCACCAGAACCACCTTCGCCTCGCCCCGAGCAAACAGACGGTCGATCTCCTGCGGTGTGTTCAGAAAGCCGACGACGTCGAAATACTCGTTATTCTGCAGTGCGCGAATGAGCCCGCGAGAGGCGGAAGTGCGGTCCTGATCCAGAATCGCCGTGCGCAGGTGGCGTACGTCCAGATTGATGGCATATCCGTAAAGCACCAGCATCAACACCGGAAGAACCACTACCACCGCCAGTGTGCGCACGTCGCGGAAGATGTGGACGAACTCCTTGCGCATGATCGCGCGGATGCGTATCCACATGGCTATGCACTCACCTCCCCCAGCTCTCTGTCGGTCTGCTCCACCAGCGCCACGAACACATCCTCCAGCGAGGGCGACACCACTTCCAGCGAGGTCACGCGAAAACCCGCCTCGTGCAGCGCGCGCTGAAGGTATGCAGACGCATCTATTTCGGTCGGAAGCACCACGTGCAGACGCCTGCCGAATACGGCGGCATCATACACCTGCGGGTCGGCGATCAGACGTTCCAGCGCGGGCATCTGCGGCTCCACCTCTACCTCCACAAGCGCCCCCGCCGAGTATCGTGTCTTCATCTCCTCCGGTGTGCCCAGCGCTACAATCCGTCCCCGATAGATGAGGCACAGGCGATCACAGTGCTCTGCCTCGTCCATATAGTGCGTGGTGACGAATACCGTGACGCCCCCCTTTGCCATGTGGTAGATGAGGTCCCAGAACTGCCTGCGCGAGAGGGGGTCCACACCGGAAGTCGGTTCGTCCAGAAAGAGTATTTCCGGCTCGTGCACGATGGCGCATCCCAGCGCCAGCCTCTGTTTCCAGCCCACTGACAGTTCGGCGGTAAGGGTGTTCTCGCGTCCCTCCAGCCCTGCCATCGCAAGCACCCAGCGCTTACGCGCACGCAGGCGCTCGTTGGTCACGCCGTACACGCCCGCGTAGAACTCGATGTTCTCTGCGACGGTCAGGTCCTCATAGAGCGAGAACCTTTGAGACATGTAGCCGATACGTTCGCGAATCTGTTCGGTTTGCGTGCGGATATCCAGACCCAACACGGTGCCGGTGCCGGAAGTGGGCTCGATGATACCGCACAGCATCCGGATGGTGGTGGATTTGCCTGCACCGTTCGGACCCAGGAAGCCGAAAATCTCCCCCCGCCGCACTGCAAAGGTCACCCTGTCCACAGCGGTGAACCTGCCAAAGCGTTTGGTCAGCTCGTGCACCTGCACTGCCCACTCACTCATGTGGCACCCCGTTCCTGCGACTGAATGAGCGAAACGAACACGTCTTCCAGCCCCGGCACGATGCGTCGCGCGGACTCTACCTTCACACCTGCGCTTTCGAGATACGGCACAACGGCACTCGCGTCCGGTACCGCAGTCTCCATCCAGACATGCAACCTTGCCCCGAACACCTGAACGTTCTTCACGAGAGGAGACCGCATCAACATTTCCCGCGCCTCACGGACAGGGTGACAGGTGACCTCCCACAGGTTGCCCGTCACCCGACGACGCAAGTTGTCAGGATGGTCACACTCGATGATGCGCCCACGATTCATGAAGGCAATCCGGTTGCAGCGCTCTGCCTCATCCATGTACGGTGTGCTGACCACCAGCGTCATGCCCTGCCCTACCAGAGTGTACAGAATGCGCCAGAAGTCCCGCCGCGACACGGGGTCCACGCCGGTGGTCGGTTCGTCCAGCAAAAGGATCTGCGGTGTGTGGATGAGACTGCACGCCAGCGCCAGCTTCTGCTTCATCCCACCAGACAGGTGCTGCGCGAGCCGGCGGGTGAAGGGCGTCAGCCGGCTGAACTCCAGAAGTTCACGCTGCCGCGGCAGGCGTTCGCTGGAAGGCACTCCGTAGATGTCCGCGAAGAACTCGAGGTTCTCCTGCACCGTCAGGTCGCCATAAAGGCTGAACCGTTGAGACATGTAACCGATGCGTCGTTTCACCTCTTCCGGGTGGGTGCGCACGCTGAATCCGGCGACAACGGCATCACCCTCTGTCGGCGCGATCGCACCGACCAGCATCCGGAAGGTGGTGGTCTTGCCGGCACCGTCCGGTCCGACGATGCCGAATACCTCCCCAAGGTATACCTCCATGTCTACCCGGTCCACCGCGACCACTTCGTCGAAGGTCTTGCGAAGACCCTGAGCCATGACCGCCAGAGTACTCATCGCGATGCCCCGGACAGGTAAATCACAGCATCGGCAGGCATACCGGGCTTCAGTTCGTGTCGTGGGTTGTCCAGAGTAATCTTCACGCCGAATACCAGCTTGACCCGTTCCTCTCTGGTCTGCACGTTCTTCGGCGTAAACTCCGGCTTGTCGGCAATCTCCGTTACCTTCCCGTCGAAACGCCTGCTCGGATAGGCGTCCACGCTTACCTCCGCGCGGTCGCCAAGCTTCACCCGCATATCCGGTTCGGGCACATACACCCTCAGCCACACCCTGTCGAGATTGGCGATACGCACGACAGGCGCCCCGACGGCAACCAGCTCGCCCTGCTCCGCCACTTTCAGGATAACCTTTCCCGCCACCGGCGCCCTGATCGTCAGGTATTCTCTCACTGCCTTCGCCGCCTCCAGTGCGCCTCGTGCCTGCTCCACCTGTGCGCGCGCAGCCCGGACGGTCTCTTCGGTAGCCCCCGCCACCAGAAGGTCCAGCCGGGCACGTGCCACGCCGACTGCCTCCAGCGCCGTACGGTACTGCGTGCTTGCCAGCTCCATCTGCTGTCTTGTCGCGAGCCGATCGCGATACAGGTCGCGTGCAACCTGCAAACTGCGTCGCGCTCCTTCCATCTGCGCCCGTGCCTGCGCCTCGGCGGCACGAGCCTGCTCGCGTTCCTCTGTGCGTGCCCCTGCCAGAAGTTCCGCCAGTCTTGCCTCCGCAGCTGCCAGCGCCGCCTGCGTCGCATCACGCCTGGCGACGGCTGAATCCAGCTGTTGTCTGGAGATAGCGCCGGAGGCATACAGGTTCTGCGCGCGCTCTGCTTCCTGCATGGTGTTGAGTGCCTGCGCTTTTGCCTGCTCCACCGCCGCGCGCGCCTGGTCAATCTGTTCCGGTCTGGTGCCAGCTTCCACCAGTGCCAGCCGTGCCTTCGCCTGATGATAAGCGCTTTCGGCGGCTTCGTACGCTGTTTGAGCGGCGACCACCTGAGCCGCGAGCTCCTTCGCCTTCGCGAACATCTCCTCAGCAGTCACCAGAGTACGCCTCGCCCCTTCGGCAGCCGCCTGCGCCTGACCCAGCTGAGCCTGTGCCTGTCGAACCTCTTCCTCCCTCGCCCCACGCAGGAGTTCCGCAAGGCGCGCCTGCGCCGCTTCGTATGCTCCTTGCGCCTGCAACACCTGGGCATCCAGCTCCTTTCCGTCAAGCACCGCGATGACCTGCCCTGCCTGAACGTCGTCACCTTCCCTTACCAGCAGGCGCAGGATACTCCCGCCTACTTTCGTACTTACATCCACCTCTGTGGCTTCGATGGTACCGCTGGCGAACACCGTCCCCTTCGGCGGCTCCTGACCCGACGACACCACTCGCCAGATCGAAACCCCTGCCAGCACCAGTAGCGCAAGCGGTATCAGCACGCGAACAGGTTGTGCGTGTCTCATCGCCGAATGCCCTCCAGAAAGAGATTGGCAAACGCCTCCGAATACTCTTCCGCGGTGTGCCGCTTCAACAGCGCTTCCTTTTTCTCGCCCGAACAGGCAAGCAAATGATCAAACAGGACGGTGAACCAGAAAGCTCCCACCAGCATCCGCGCAGCGATGTCCACTTCTATCTCACGAAACACGCCCTCCTGCATTCCGCGAGCCAGATAGTCCTTGACGATGCTGCCGGCGGGACCGACTACCTCGTGGACCAGATGCTCTGCCAGCTGTTCGTCATACATCGCCTGAGGAAGCAGTGTGCGTATCAGGTCGGCGTATTCCTCGCCAAAGTGGAGCCGGTCGCGAAAAAAGGCACGCAGCACCTCCGCATCCTGTGTCGCGGACGCGCCGTTGAAAATGTCCCGGAGTGCAGGGAGGGTCGCCTGCTCCAGCAGGGCAAACAGAAGGTGCCTCTTGGAGGGAAAGTGGATGTAGATGGTTCCCTCCGCCACGCCCGCTTCACGGGCAATCATGCGTGTGGTGGTCGACTCGTAGCCGTGCTGCGAGAAGAGCCGCCTTGCTGCCTGCAGGACTGCCTCGCGCGTCTTCGCTCCGCGCCGCTTTCCCCGTGATGAATCGCTCATCGGTTGTCCTCTACGATTTGCTAAGTGAGCACTCACTCATTATCATACATCACGGATTTGCCGCCGTCAAGAGAGGGTAACTGTGGGGCGCAGGTGAAATGGGCTAATGGAGGCTGAGGTCATGCGGCGCACCCTGCTCATCGGAATTGGCAATCCTTACCGCCGAGACGATGCCGCC
>CAKZNX010000083.1 GCA_937132045.1 uncultured bacterium | reverse complement strand
GGGGATTGCTTCGCCTGCCTGACGGCAGGCTCGCAATGACACACCTATGAGGAGGGCGAGGAACCCCTGCCCAGCCGTTCCGTGTCCTTGCGAGGAGCGCAGCGACGAAGCAATCTCCTTCGCTTACTCGTGCTCCTGTGTCATTGCGAGGAGCGGAGCGACGAAGCAATCCCCTTTCGTTTACCCGTGTCCTTGCGAGAAGCGCTAGCGACGAAGCAGTCTCCTTCGTCTTTCGGGAAACCGCCGGGGATTGCTTCGCCTGCTTGACGGCAGGCTCGCAATGACACACCTATGAGGAGGGCGAGGTACCTACTGCCGAGCCGTTACGTGTCCTTGCGAGGAGCGCTAGCGACGAAGCAATCCCTTTCGTTTACCCGTGTCCCTGTGTCCTTGCGAGGAGCGCGAGCGACGAAGCGATCCCCCTCGCCCCTCGTGTCATTGCGAGGAGCGCTAGCGACGAAGCAATCTCCTTGGTCCACCGAAAAACCGCAGGGGATTGCTTCGCCTGCCTGACGGCAGGCTCGCAATGACACACCGATGTGTAGGGCGAGGAACCCCTGCCCAGCCGTTCCGTGTCATTGCGAGGAGCGCAGCGACGAAGCAATCTCCTTCGCTTACTCGTGCTCCTGTGTCATTGCGAGGAGCGCAGCGACGAAGCAATCTCCTTCGTATACCGAGAAACCGCTTACCTGCATCACTACAGGAGCCCGCGCAGGTGTTGACACAGCGATAGGCGGCCTGTTAAAATCGCTTGGTTTCGGGGCATTAGCCTAAAGTCATGGCAGTGTCAACCGATAGCAACTACTCACGACGAGGAGGGTGCTATGGCGAACAGCAAGTGGTATGCGTTGCTATTGCTCCTGTGGTGGGTGATACTGCTGCCCTTTCCGTTAGCCCGCGCTCAGGAAGAAACCAACATCCCCGCTCTCACCTCGCTGGCAGCCCGCGCCTCGCTCAGAGCTGTCGCTGAGAAGCGCGAAGCCGAATCCTGGGCAAGGCGCCACGGTCTGCCAGTGCGACGGAAACTCCCCAATGGCGCCACGATCGAGATTATGGCGCTTCGAAATGGCGTTCCTGTTTACTATGTTACTCGCGGATTAGAAGCCGCGGACTCGCTGAGCGCAGACGAGCTGTGGCCCGGCGGTTCCACGGGACTGAACCTGACCGGCGCGGGCGTCACGCTCGGAGTCTGGGATGCGGGAGCTGTGGACCCGGCGCACCCCGAGTTCATCGGCAGGCTGCGCATCCGGGACGGAGCAGAACCGGACGATCACGGCACGCATGTAGGCGGTATCATGGCCGCTGCAGGGGTGAACCCCCTTGCAAAAGGGATGTCCTTCGCCGCTACCCTGGACAGCTATGACTGGGTAAACGACACCGGCGAAATGGCGGATGCCGCTCGTACCGGACTGCTGGTCTCCAACCACTCGTACGGTGTAGCAACAGGCTGGGTATGGGATTTCATCTGGCTGGGGGATACCAGTATCAGCACACGAGAAGACTGGAAATTCGGCTACTACAGCTCTGAGGCGCGTGAGTGGGATGAACTTGCCTACAATGCCCCTTACTACCTGATCGCGCGAGCAGCAGGCAACGACCGCGGTGAAGGACCGGCATCTCAGCCCACTCTGCACTTCCACGTCGACGGACAACAGTACAGTGACACGCATGATTTAGACGGCGGCGAAACGGGCTATGACAGCCTGCCTTCCGACGCGGTTGCGAAGAACATACTCACGGTCGGAGCGGTGCACCCTGTGCCGGGGGGCTACGCAGGACCCGGCAGCGTGCGCATGAGCGGTTTCAGCGTGTGGGGACCTACCGACGACGGTCGAATTAAACCCGACATCGTGGGCATCGGGGTGGACGTCTTCTCTACCGTCATCGGAGGCTATGAGACCTATGAGGGCACCTCCATGGCTTCGCCGAGCGTTGCCGGTGCGCTGGGGTTGCTTATCCAGCACTATCGCCAGACACACGGTGGAGCGAATATGCGCGCCGCGACCCTGAAGGCGCTGATTCTGCACACCGCTGATGAGTGCGGACCTGCCCCGGGTCCCGACTACATGCACGGCTGGGGGCTGCTCAACGCGAAGACCGCCGCAGAGGTCATTTCGGAAAGCGTGAGAAACCCCTACTCCATTCGGGAGCGCACTCTGCGCCACGGGGAAACGGACACCATCCGCGTCGTTTCGGATGGAACCAAGCCGCTGAAGGTGACCATCGTCTGGAATGATCCGCCGGGCACACCGCCTCCCGTGCGGTTGGACCCGCCAGACCGGGTGCTGGTGAACGACCTCGACCTGCGTGTGACTAACGGAACCACCATCTACATGCCCTGGGTACTGAACCCGGCAAACCCCGCCGCTCCTGCCACCACCGGCGACAACGTAGTGGACAATGTGGAACAGGTGCTGATACCCAATCCGCAGGCGGGCGTATACACCATTACCGTCACACACAAGGGTATCTTGCGCCCGGCAGCACGGCAGGCGTACTCGATGATCGTCACAGGAGCGGTAACCCATACCCTGCAGGTAAGCTGCAGTGACCCGGACAGCAGTGTGGCTATCACCGTAACACCTGCTGACATCGAGGGACGGTCCGACGGCACCACACCCTTCAAGCGTGTGTATGACGGAGGCGTGCAGGTGACACTGACCGCACCGGCTGTAGCGCCCAACGACAACGTGTTCATCAAATGGGTTCGCAGCGGCGTGGACTTCTCCACCAGCCGTACCATCAGCGTGACGATGAACACGGACCACGACCTGAAGGCGGTGTACGAGTTCATTTCTCCCATTCCGGTGCTCGTGCAGCCCCTCGCGAACGCGGTAGTCTCGCCGACGCCGACATTCCGCATGAAGGCGACCTCCTCGCCGGGCGCCAGAATGCAGTATAGAGTGGTTGTCTATCGGGGTGAACAGGAGATTGCCGTTTTCGACCAGACCACCGACGCCACTGGCTGGAGCAAACCCGACTACGCCAGCGGGGAGGAGGCGGTGCT
This sequence comes from uncultured bacterium, assembly GCA_937132045.1. GTDB lineage: Bacteria > Armatimonadota > HRBIN16 > HRBIN16 > HRBIN16 > HRBIN16. The sequence goes on along the minus strand of CAKZNX010000083.1, from coordinate 8,280 downwards.
GACCGTTCCCGCATCGCGTGCCCTGCCCACGGGTACCCTGCTGTGGCAGGCTTTTGCCTACGATGGCACCCGCTGGAGCGAGGGAAGCGTGCCCCAAGGGCTGATCGTCAACCAGATGCCCAACGCGCCCACCCTCATCAGCCCGGCAGCGAACAGCATCGTGCTGGGGACGCCAACACTGACCGTTCGTGCTGGCGATCCGGATAGCGAGGATGTGCTGAAGTTTCGAATCGTCTTCGTCCGCGGCAACACCGTGGTAGCTACCTTCGACCAGACGGTGGACACTACAGGCTGGAGCAAGCCCCGTTACACCAGCGACGAGGAAGCGGTGCTGACGGTGCCTTCGGCTCGCGCGCTGAACCCGGGCACCTATCAGTGGCAGGCGCTGGTATACGACGGCAAGCAGTGGAGCAACGCCAGCGAAAGCCGCACGATCATCGTCAACTCCGCGCCCTCGGCGCCCGAACTGCTTCAGCCGGCGGGCAACAGCTTCGTGCCGCGCACGCCGACCTTCCGCCTGCGGGCAACCGATGCCAACACCGACAGCTTGCAGTACCGCATCGTCATCCGGCAGGCTGGGCAGGTCGTGGCGACGTTTGACCAGAGCGAGGATACTACCGGCTGGAGCAAGAGCAGTTACGCCAGCGGCGAGGAGGCGGTGTTTACCGTACCGGCAAGCGCACCGCTGTCAACCGGCGCTTACCGGTGGCAGGCGTTCGCATACGACGGCAGGCAGTGGAGTGCTGGCAGCTGGGAGCGCGCCTTCACGGTGGACCAGGCTCCGGAAGCTCCGGAAGTGCTGAGTCCAACTGCCGGATCGGTCACCTCCACCACTCCAGAGTTCCGCCTGCGCACCACCGACGCGGACGTTACGGACGGACTGCGCTATAAGCTCGTGCTGTTGCGCGGCGGACAGCAGGTAGCGGTATACGACCAGACAGTAAGCACCACCGGCTGGAGTAAGCCCAGTTACGCCAGCGGCGAGGAGGCGGTGTTCCGCCTGCCAGTGAGTGCTGCGCTGAGCCCAGGCAACTATCAGCTGGAGGCCTACGCCAGCGACGGTCAGCAGTGGAGCAACGCCAGGGCGCGCTCGTTCCGGGTGTCGGCACGGGTTCCCACACGGCTGTTGGGCACGGGCACCTTCGCGCTGGGTCTGGTGTTACCGGATACCAGCCGCGCGGCGCTTGGCTTGTCGGGCGTGGCGATGAAGGTGTGGGACCCCAGCACACAGTCTTATGTGGATGCTCCCGGCAACCTGCTGGTGGGAGTAGGCTACTGGTTCAGTGCCCCGACTCCTGCCTCCCTGAGCATCGCTGGTGACTCCGTGCCTGTCTCGTTCCCGATTGCGCTGAAGCGCGGCTGGAACTTTATCGCCAGCAACTCTTCCGACCCCATCACGTGGGACGTGAATGTCATCCGCGTCCGCCGGTTGGGGCAGGAGGTGACCCTGCGTCAGGCGCGACAAGCGGGCTGGATCGAGGACCATGCGTGGGGATGGCTGCAGGATGGCGCCAACCCGGCAACCGGTCGTTACGTGCTGGTGTATGACCCGCGCGTGGTGCCGGGCGCACTGAGCAGTATGGAACCGTGGCGGGGCTACTGGGTGTTCGCCCGTGAGGAGTGCGAACTGCTCCTCAAGCCATCCGATGGCATCATTCCGAACACCAGCCGTTCCACAGCAGAGGTCTCCGAGGCTTGGGCGGTGCGCCTGATAGCGCAGTCGAGCGCAGGCAGCGCGGAGGCTATCTTTGGGGCGAGCCGTTCCGCCGGGGATGTGTCCGTGGGGTTGCCACCTGACCCGCCGGTTGCGTCGTCTTCACCGAAGTTGGTGCTGGTGCGTCAGGGCACGCCGCTGGCGGTAGACGTACGCGCCGAGAGTCGGTCGAGCACGCCGTGGGAGGTGGCGGTGCACGTTCCGGCGGGCAATGACGGTACCGCCACACTGCTGTGGCAGGGCGCGCACCAGGCGCCGCGCACTGTGAACCCGGTGCTGGTGGACCTGCAGACGGGCGAGCGACGCTTCCTGCGCACCAGCAGCTCGCATGCCTTTGCAGTGAGCCGACAGGGAGGTGTGTATCGTTTCCGCATCGAGATGACGCCGCAGAGTGGACTCCTGCGCCTGTCGCAGGTGCGCGTGAGCGGTGGACGCCATGCCGGCGGACGCTACACCATCTCGTTCAGTCTGAGCGCCAGCGCGCAGGTGGAAGTGAACGTTTTCTCCGGTGGCAAACTGGTGCGGCGGCTGACGGGTGGAACCACGCGTTCCGCAGGCATTCAGCAAATCACATGGGACGGACGCGATGCGAACGGCGTTGCCCTGCCCACTGGCAGCTATCTGCTGGAGGTGAAGGCAGTCAGCGGGGATGGGCAGGTCGCTCGCAGTAGCGTACCTGTCACTCTGGTACGGTGAAGGGAGGTGGCACGATGAAGAGAACGATAGCCGCGCTGGGTGTTCTGGCAGGGCTGCTTCTGGCAGGCTGCGGCGGAGGCACAGAGAAACTGCCCTTTGATCCGACTCCGCCGGTGATCGGCACGCCCTCGGTGACGCGCGAGGCTGGCACAAACCGGGTGCTGGTGCAGGTGCAGGCGTATGATGTGGGCACCGGGGTGGCGTCGGTCGTGGTGCTGGCTGTGGGGTTGGAACCCGAACCCACGCCGGTAGCGATGCAGCCGGTGCCCGGGCAGACTGAGCAATATCGGGCGGTTGTTCCATCCAGCACGGTGCGCCTGCAGGTGAGGGCAGTGGACCGCAGTGGGAACGCGGCACTCTCCGGCGAGGTGCGCGTGCCACCCCCTGCACCGCCGTTCTGAGGGTAAACCTCGTCAGGGGCAACCCACACGGGTTGCCCCGCGGTTTCCTACGCTATCCTTTCTGAGAGGATGTGGCGATGCGGGGTCTTATAGCTGCCTTGCTCGTGTATCTCACGATTGAAAGCGTTTGCACCGCTCAGCAACTGGCGATTCAGGAGATACATGCCCAGCCTCTATCCGTTAACCCCAACGTGCTCATGAACGCTAGCTTCGAGGCGGTGGGCGTAAACGGGATACCAACCGGGTGGTCATGGTCGCCGAGGAACACCGACGCCAGCCTGCGCGTGGTCGCCGACCGCGCCCGCAGCGGACGCCGAAGCCTGTTCATCACCAACGGCACGCCATTCGGGGCGCATGTGTACGGCATGGCGGTGTACGAGACGCCTGTTCCACTGCAGGCAGGGAAGTGCTATACCCTCAGCGCATACGTGCGCAGCTCGAACCCGGGCATCGCGTGGCTCGGAGGTGGAGGAGGGTGGCAGTTTCGAATGCGCCTGCCCCGCTCGCCCGACCGCTGGCAGAGGGTAAGTATGACCTTCACCCCGGGGGAAGGCGATGTGCCCTTCACCCTGCGTCTCATTACGGAAAGCCCCACACAGGGCTTGTGGATAGACGACATCAAGCTCGAGGAGGGCGACACCGCAACCCCAAGCACCGACACGGAGGCAGGCTTTGCCGCTCTCTTGCTGGAACCCACCATGCGGATGGTGGACGTGCAGGGTGAGGGAGCGTTCAGCGTGCCGTTTATCCTGAGCGTGCCGCAAACCGCTGAGGTGGAACTGCGTGCCAGCATCGGGGCAAAGCGCCTGACGCGGCGGCTGAGGCTGGAAAAGGGAGCCTATCAGGTGACGGTTCACGGAGAGGCGCGTGAAATGGACGCCAGCCCGCGCCGGCTGTTGCTGGAGGTGAAGACAACGATGGGGCAGGTATCGGATGACGCGTCGCTCCGCATTTACTCGCGGGAGGGGGCGTTGCGCGTACTGAACGAGCTGAAACGCCGCCTGCCAGCACACGAGCGGGCGGTGGCTGAACTGGCACAAAAGGGCAAACCCACGCAATGGGCGCGAATCAGTCTGACTATCCTGCAGAACTTCGTGAGCTATGTGGAGGAGGACCTGAACTACAGGATAACCGACGCAAACGGACGGGAGCAGTATCCCGAAGTGCGCCGCGCGCTGATGCAACTGCAGGAATTGCAGAAGGTGGAGGAACACCTCAGGCAGGAGCTGCGCCATCCATCCGCCGAGGTGACGCTGTGGCGGTGCCGTGAGCGCCGACCACGTGTGGTGAGAGGCAGCTTCGTGGACGAATCGGGTAGTCCGCTCTTCTTCACGGGGTACGGGCACTTCGGACAGGTGCGCGCCGATATCGAGAAGTTTCCCGCGTACGGCATAAACATGATTCAGATTGAAAAGGGACCCAGCGACCTGTTTCCCACCGAAGGCGCCGTGAGCGAGGATGCCATCCGCGAACTGCAGTCAGTGCTGGAGAGGGCGCAACGGGCAAGCGTGGCGGTGAATCTGCTCATCAGTCCGCACTATTTCCCCCGCTGGATGCTGGACAAATATCCGCACCTGCGCAAGCGGCGCAACGGTTTCCTGCAATACTGCCTGCACGCGCCCGAGAGCCAGCTGTTCCTTCAGCAGTACATCCGCACGCTGATACCACCCCTTAGCAAGTACCCTTCACTGCACAGTATCTGCCTGAGCAACGAGCCGGTGAGTTTCGAGGAACCCTGTGAATACGCTACACGCGACTGGCACCGCTGGCTACTGAAAAGGCACGGCGACATTGCCACGCTGAACCGAAGGTGGACCACGCAGTATGCGCGCTTCGAGGAGGTGCCTCTGCCCAACCCGTTCGAGGGGGCGCGTGACCACCTCCCCAGCTGGTACGATTACATCCGGTTCAATCAGGAGTTCTTCGCAGGGTGGCACCAGATGCTGGCGGATGCCATTCGCGAAGTCGCACCCGACCTGCCCATCCACGCCAAGGCGATGTCGTGGACGCTGGTGAACGATACCGATGTGGTGTACGGTGCTGACGCCTACCTGTTCGCGCGGTTCAGTGACATCAACGGTAATGACAGTGTGAATTTCTACAATCACGGTGAGGGGGAGTACGCACAGGGGTGGGTGCTCAACGCCCTGTCGCACGACCTGCAGCGCTCGGTTAAAGACGCGCCTGTGTTCAACAGCGAGAATCACCTGATACCCGACCGCGATACCCGTCCTGTGCCTGCCGAGCATGTGCATGCGGTGCTGTGGCAGGCGGCAATACACGGACAGGGCGCCACCACCATCTGGGTGTGGGAGCGAACGTTTGACCCGCGCAGCGACTTCGCAGGCAGTATCATGCATCGGCCGGCGTGCGCGGAGGCGGTTGGGCGAGTGAATCTGTTGCTCAACCGATATGCCCGCGAGGTGACTGCCATCCAGCGTGCGCCTGCAGACGTGATGCTCATCGACAGCGTGACCGGCAAGGTGTGGGATGGCGGCGCCTCGGCCGACTGTACGGGCAAGCTCTATCAGGCTCTGGCCTTCACCGGCTTGAAGGTAGGCATCATCACGGAGAGGCAGCTCGAGGAGGGCATTGTGCCGTGGGCGCCGGTGCTGTTTGTGGCGAATCTTCAGCACCTGAGCGATCGAGCGCTGGAGACGCTGCGCTCATACCGCGGGCGCGTTGTGTTCGTGGGCGATGGCGACCTGCTGGGGCGAAACGAGTACGGTCAACCGCGCGAGGTGAACCTGACGCCGAGCGATCGCATCCCCTTCAGCAACCGAAGCACCGCACAGGACCTGTGGCGCTCTCTACTGGCGTCTATGCCCCGTTGGGGAATCAGGCCGCGTGTGCAGGTGACGGATGCGCAGGGCAACCCGGTGTGGGGTGTCGCGTGGCGCACAGGTGAGCTGGACGGCAGGGTGGTGGTGAACATGTGCAACTACAGTCACGACACGGTCAGAGTGCGCCTGCTGGTAGACGGGAAGGAGGCACGCTACCTCGCGCCGGATGAGAGCTCCTCGCGTCGCGGCGAGGTGCGGCTATACAGTTTGGAGACGAGCCTGCTGGTGGTGGAGCCGTATTGAGTCTGTCTAAATGCACTGCTGAAGGATGGTACGCGCCACGTCGGGCGTGATGTCGCCGTGCTCGCCCAGAGCGGTCATGCCGTGCTCCTTCAGCTGCGCCACCAGCGCAGGAATGCTCTCCGCGCCCACGCCGTATGCGGAGAGGCGGGTAGGGATGCCCACGCTCTCGAAGAACTGCCGGGTGCGCTCGATGGCGGCGTCAATTCGGCTCTCCTCGTCGCCAGTGGTAATGCCCCACACGCGCTCGGCGTATTGCAGGAGCTTCTGCCTCTTCTGATGGCGCTTCACCTGCATTACGCCCGGCAGGACGATAGCCAGAGTGCGCGCATGGTCGATGTCGTACAGCGCGGTGATCTCATGCCCGATGGCGTGCGTTGCCCAGTCCTGCGGCATCCCAACGCCGATGATGCCGTTGAGCGCCATGGTCGCGCACCACATGATGTTCGCCCGTGCATCGTAGTCGTTGGGACTTTCGAGCACTCTCGGTGCCTGCTCGATGAGCGTGAGCAGAATCGCCTCTGCCATGCGATCCTGCAGAGGCGCGTTCACGGGGTAGGTGAGGTACTGCTCCATCACATGAACAAAAGCGTCCACAATGCCGTTCGATGTCTGGCGCGGCGGCAGGGAGAAGGTGGTCTGCGGGTCCAGCGCGGCGAAACGTGGATACACCAGCGGAGAGTAAAACGCCAGTTTCGCCCTCTTCTCCCAGCGCGTAATCACCGCGTTGCCATTCATCTCCGAGCCGGTGCCGGGCAGGGTCAGCACCGCGCCGATGGGCAGTGCCGTATGCACAGGCGCTCGCTTCTCCAGGATGTCCCACGGGTCTCCCTCGAAGTGCACCGCCACAGCGATGAATTTCGTGCCGTCCAGCACGCTGCCGCCGCCCACAGCCAACAGGAAATCCAGCCCATGTTCCCGCACCATGTGCACGGCGGGCATCAGCGTTTCGTATCTCGGATTGGGTTCGATGCCGCCGTACTCGATGACTTCCAGCCCCTGCAGAGCGTGCATCACCTGTTCATACACGCCGTTGCGCTTGATACTGCCCCCTCCGTATGTCATCAGCACGCGCGCACCGGCGGGAATCTCCTCGCAGATACGCGGGATGGCATCCTTGCCGAACAGGATTTTCGTCGGATTGTGGAAGGTGAAATCGAACATCGCTGCCTCCTTCTACGGATGGATAATCACTTTGTTGCGCTCTGTGCTTCCCATTACGTCCACTGCCTGGTGGATTTGTTCCAGCGGGAACCGGTGCGAGATGACCTTTTCGGGGTCAACCAGTCCTCGCTCGATGAGGCGAATGGCTTTCTGCATCGCCAGCGGGTTGGTGCCGAAGCTGGCGTCCATGCGTGCCTCCAGAAAGTGCATCAGACCGCCATCCAACTCGAACGTCTCGTGCGTGGTAATGCCGAAGACGTTCCAGCGCGTGCCCCGGCGCAGGAGGCTGACCATCAGCTTCACCGCCTCGATGGGACCTGCCGCCTCGATAATCAGGTCGGGACCGTCGGGCAGGATGTCGTAGACGGCGGCTCTGGCGTCCTCTCGCAGGGGGTTGACGGTGTGGGTGGCGCCCAGCCGACGGGCAGTCTCCAGCGCATAGTCGCTGATATCGATGGCTATCAATCGTCCCGCTCCTCCCGCCTTTGCCACCATCAGGCAGTACATGCCGATACCACCCGTGCCGATGACCACCACATCGTCGCCCACCTGCATCTGCGAGGTGTGAATGACGCCTTTCCACGCCCCGCTGACCGGCTCTGTCTGGCACGCCGAGTCGAAACGGATACTCTTCGGCTTTGGGTAGACGGAGGTCGCCGAGGTCACGGTGTATTCGGCGAAGCTGCCGGGGCGCACGTCGTCGGGTCCGTCGCCGCCGGTGACGAACGAGTGCTCGCAGTAGTGATGCAATCCCATCCGGCAGTTCGGGCAGGTGCTGCAGAAGCCGCTGGGCTGGATAATTACCTCGTCGCCCTCTTTCACATGCCTCACGCCCGTGCCAACCCCCGCCACGATGCCCGCCGGCTCGTGACCGGGAATGGTGGGGAAACGCACGTTGCGCCGGATGCCTTTGATCGCCTTGTAGTCGGTCGCGCAGAAACCACATGCCTTGATGCGCACCAGCACCTCGCCGGGACCTGGTTCTGGCGTGGGCACTTCGCGCAGTTCCAGCTGGTTGAAGTCGGTCAATACGGCTGCCAGCATATCTTCTGTTCCTCCAGTGAACCTCAGAGCACCTGAGACGACTAGTTCACCATAACTTTCCCGTCCGAGCAGGCGCAACCCTTCCTGTCCGTGTCATTGCGAGGAACGCAGTGACGAAGCGATCCCCCTCGCCTCCCGTGTCCTTTTGAGGCACGCAGTGACGAAGCAATCTCCTTCG
>CAKZNX010000082.1 GCA_937132045.1 uncultured bacterium | reverse complement strand
AGTTCATCACTAAAAGCGAATCGCCGGCGATCAGGCGATTGGTCCAGCCATGCTTGTGCTGGTAGAACTCGATGGCGCTGCGCAGCGGCTCCTTGCGTTCCTCCTCGAACAGCGACAGTTGAACCTGTCCGTTACCGTTGCGCTTGCGCACGGCTTCGATGATGGTGCGGGGGTCGATGCGCTCGTGCACGTGCAGGGAGACGGTGGGCACCTCGAAGGACGTATGCTCGGCTTTACCCGCCCAGACCAGCTGCGGGTCGAGGTGCGGGTCGTAGGCGTAGGTCTTCTTGCGTTGACCGGCGTCCGGGTCGTTCTCCGGCGTCACCAGTCCCGCCGGCGGGTTGTTGAGACGTTCTCTATCGCGATGTTCGTAGGACTCAATCAGCCGGTTCTGTCCGGCGTTGACTTCGCGCTTTCTTCGTGGCATAGGCTTCTCCTCTTCATGAAACCCGACTCTTTCGCTTTCGCCATCCGTCTCTTCCTGTGTCTCCAGTAACGCGGCTGGCGCCACCTCCGTACATCTCTTCTACAAACTGCCAGAATATCGCCCCCATGTGGTTGAACTCTATCATACCATAATGACTAATGAAGATGCAACAAGCCCAACTATCCAGGGCGACTGTTATGTATTTATTTAATTCCTGCTGACTGCTTCCGAGCAGGTTGCCCTTACTCGCCGCGAGTGCGCTGTTGCAGAGTGCGCACCAGGCTCTTTACGCGCTCCAGCTGGCGCCCGTACTCCGCCCAATTGCCCCCACGCTGTGCCTCTTCCGCCAGGCGGATGGCTTCGGCGAGCTGGTCTACCAGTGTTCCCATTTCGGGAGGCGCAGCAGCGGCAGCGGTGACAGTTTCGGTGGGAGCCGGACGTCTGGGGGCAGAGGCTGTCTTACCCGCCCCGAAAATCTTCGTCAGACCCTGTTCCAGCGTGTCTGCCATCACGCGCGTGTCGCCATACGCCACGATGACCTTCTTCAGCTCCGGGATGCGCTGTTCACCGCCGCCGGTGGTCTGCAGGTAGACTGGCTTGACGTACAGCAGGGACTGCTCGATGGGAATGACCAGCAGGTGCCCCCACACCACCTGCGAGCCGGGCTGGTCCCACAGGCGCAGTTGCGAGCGTATCTCGGACACCTGCCCCAGCAACCGCTCCATCTGCGCGGGTCCGTAGATGGTGCGCTCCTTAGGGAAGCGATACAGCACCATTTTGCCGTAGTCCTCGCCATCGCACTTGGCGCACATCCACGCAATCATCTTCTCCTGATTGAGCGGGGTGTATACAGTGAGCAGGAGGAACTCTTCCTGCTTCTCACCGGGCAGGCGCATGATAAGGTAGTACGGCTCCATCGGCTGGAACTCGCCGCCCGGGATGGTGCTCTCCGGCGACTGCTGTTTGGCGATCTCCCACTGGTCTTCGCGCATGTAGAAGACACGCGGGTCGCGCATGTGGTACAGCGCCCAGATGTTGCTCTGGATACGGAACAGGTCTTCGGGATAGCGGATGTGCTTGCGCAGGCTCGGCGGCATCTCCGACAGCGGTTTGAACAAGCCGGGCAGAGCGCGCCGGTAGGTCTGGATCATCGGGTCGTTTTCGTCGGCGATATAGTAGGTGGTGGTGCCGTTATAGGCGTCGATGACCACCTTCACGGCGTTGCGGATGTAGTTGAGCCGGTAGTAGCGGAAGGCGTCCAGCGCGAGGTCCAGCGTGCGTGCGTAAGGATAGCGGTCGCTGACCGTATAAGCATCGCACATCCACCACAGCTTGCCGTCGGCAACCACAATGTAGGGGTCACGGTCATGCATCAGGAAGGGGGTGATAGCCTGCATGCGTTCGCGGATGTTCCGACGGAACAGCAGGCGGCTGTTGGGGGTCAGGTCTCCCGACAGCAGAAGGTAACTGTCGCCCATGCGGAAGGCGTATGCCAGCTTCGCCAGCAGGTTTCTGCCGATGGGGATGCCGCCGGTGCCCTGATAGCGCGTGTACTGGTTCTCGCTCTCGGCGCCGCTCTGCAGGGTGGGGTAGTCGAACTCCTCCAGCTTGGAGTCGACGATGACCGGATTGTCGGTGATTTCTCCGTAGTAAATTGCGGGACGTTCCACCTTCAGCGGCACGCGGCTTTGCGGGGGGATGTCGCGCATCAGATACTCCGGCTGTCCCTGCGGGGTCGCGGTGTTGACGGCAGTCATCACCACGCCATAGCCGTGCGTGTACTGCAGGCGCAGGTTCTGCCATGTTTTGGACGAGGTGGGCAGGTCGGGTTGCGACAGCTCGCGCGCCGAGACCATCACCTGCCGGTAGGTATCGCCGAATGTGTAGCGGTCTATGTCCACATCGTTGAACTTATAGTACTGCTTGAACGCCTGCAGCGAGTTGAACACCATCTGCAACGGCTGGTAGTCCCAGATGCGCACGTTGGAGAGGGTCTGGTCGTTGCGCTGCAGGTCAGTTAGCGACAGGTTGGTGTTGGCGGCGAAGGTGCGCTCCTCCACGTTGTCCAGCCCGAAGGACTGTCTGGTAGCGGTGAGGTGCCTCTCGATGTATGGTCGTTGCAGTCCCCACTCGTTGGGGTTGACGATGGCGCTCTGCACCACGCCCGGCACCAGCACGTGCACCAGCGCCGAGGCAATCACCAGCGCCGACAGACTGACCAGAGGCGCACGCAACACCCGTCCGCCGCGAATGTTCCAGAGCAACAGGCCGGCGGTCAGCAGGCTGAGCGCCATCAGCAGATACATTCCCGGCAACCGAACGGTGGTCTCCACATATCCCGCGCCGGTGAAGATGCGGTTCGGGATGAACAGCACATTGTAGCGGTCCAGCCAGTAACCCAGCGCCCACAGCACCATGCACACCGCGCCGAGCAGGAACAGGTGCGGCTTGACTCCGGGCGAAAAGGCAGTCAGCGTGCCGAACACATCGAAGCCACGGTTGAGGTAGTAGTACGCCGTGGTGATAAGCAGGGTGACGATGAGCGTGAAGGTGAACCATGTGTGCAGATACCGCCAGAATGGCAGCCGGAACATGTAAAACGCGATGTCATGACCGAACAGCGGATCGCGTACGTTGAAAGGCTGGGCGTTCTGGAACAGCAGCCATTGCTCCCAGCGCCCCGCGCTCTGACTGCCCACCAGCACTGCCAGCGCCAGCGTTGCCCAGAAAACGAGCGTTTGAGAGGTTCTCGGTACCGCGATGCCCAGACGCAGACGCAACCTCTCCTCCCACTCCTCGTCCATCCCCATGCTGAGACGATACGCCAGTCGCAGGTTCAGATACAGGATGGCGAAGAACAGCAGACTGAACACCACGAACAACAGGAATCGCGTCGCCCAGATGCGAGCGAAGATAGAGGTGTAGCCCACTTCGGCAAACCAGAGCCAGTCGGTGTAGATGCGGGCAGCCACCACCAGCACCTGCAGCAGCACCAGCACGCCCACTACCAGCCAGAGCCAGCTCCGGCGCCTGCCATCTTCAACCGTCAATCGATAGCGTGTGTACACTTCAGTGATCGCTCCTTGCTTATGACCAGATACCGGGTATCGGCGTCTCGCAGCGAGGGCATCTGCCCACACCTGTCAGCTGGTTTTCCAGCACGCGAAAGCCCCACCGCTTCACCAGCAGCTCCCCGCAGACGGGACAGCAGGTGTTCTCCCAATCGCCAACCATACCCGGAATGTTGCCCGCGTAGACGTAGCGCAACCCCTCCGACCGCCCCATTTCGGCAGCGCGCAACAGGGTGCGGATGTCAGTGTCGTCGTGATCCAGCATCCGGTAGTCGCGGTGGAAAGCGGTGACGTGCCACGGGATGTCCGGAGAAACGGACACGAGGAACCGCGCCGCATCGCGAAGTTCTTCGTCGCTGTCGTTGAAGCCGGGCACGACCAGCGTCACCACCTCGAGCCACAGACCCGAGTCGAACACCAGCCGGATACCGTCCAGCACGTTATTCAGCGTGGTGCCCAGTTGCCGATAACTGCGGTCGTTCATGCTCTTCAGGTCGATTTTGTAGCCAGCCAGATAGGGTCGGAGGTAATCCAGCACCTCGCGCGTGAGGTTGCCGTTGGAGACAAACAGCCCCCGAATGCCGTGCGGTTGCGCCTCTTGGAAAATGGCGACTGCCCACTCGGCGGTAATCAGCGGCTCGTTGTAGGAGCTCGTGATGAACGGCGAGCGGTAGCGCAGGGCGATATCCACCAGTTGCTGTGGGGTAATCCGCTCGATAGGCGCCCCTGCCGATGGGTCGCGCAGAGCCTGAGAGGTAATCCAGTTCTGGCAGTACGAGCAGTGCAGGTCGCATCCCAGCATTCCGAAGGTCAGCGTCCGGGTGCCCGGCATCACGTGGAAGAAAGGCTTTTTCTCGATCGGATCGACATTCAGCCCGGCGACGTAGCCCCAGGGGGCATAAAGCCTGCCTCCCTCATTGAAACGCACCTGACAGATCCCGCGCTTGCCTTCACGAATGAGGCACCGATGACCGCACGCAAAGCACTGCACCGAGCCGTCTTCGAGCGAGCGGTAGATTGCCGCCTCGCGCGTCTGGCTGTCCAGCACGTCTGCGAGTGTGCTCCTGCTGCGGTTCGTCGTGGCTGGAGACATGTTTGGTCGCGCCTCCTTTCCTTGCCGGTACTGATTTTACCACTAACCCCGCTTAGCAGGGAAGTGCCGCCTCCGTCGGGAATCGCCTACGGGGGTGTGGTTATGTATCGCATTCCAGAAATCATCCAGAAGAAACGGGACGGCGGCGAACTGCAGCGAGAGGAGCTGGAGGCGCTGGTGCTGGGTGGTCTGCACGGTGAAGTGCCCGACTATCAGGTGGCAGCATGGCTCATGGCGGTATACTTCCGCGGCATGACTTCGCGGGAAACGACGACGCTCACCACCATCCTGCAGCACTCCGGACAGCAGCTGCATATACCCCCCCTGGGTAAGCCGGTGCTGGACAAGCATTCTACCGGCGGTGTGGGGGATAAGACCAGTCTGGTGGTGGTTCCTCTGCTGGCAGCGTGCGGTCTGGCGATACCGAAGATGTCGGGCAGGGGGCTGGGGTTTACCGGCGGCACGGTGGACAAACTGGAATCCATACCCGGCTTCCGCACCGACCTCAGTGCCGAGGAGATTGCGCAGCAGGTGGACAGGGTGGGAGCGTGTCTGGTGGGGCAGTCGCCCGACCTCGTGCCTGCCGATAAGTACCTGTACGCCCTGCGCGACGTCACGGCGACGGTGGACTGCATACCGCTGATTGCCGCCAGTGTGATGAGCAAGAAGCTTGCCGGGGGCGCGGAGTACATTCTGCTGGATGTCAAAACCGGCTCTGGTTCCTTCATGCCGAGTCTTCTGGACGCGCTCCATCTGGCGCAGACGCTGGTAGAGATCGGCGCGATGGCAGGGCGTCGCACGCTGGTGCTGGTCACCGACATGAACCAGCCTCTGGGCGAGGGTGTGGGCAACGCGCTGGAGGTGTCGGAAGCGATAAACGTGCTCCGAAGGCGAGCAACCCAAGCCTCAGCGCGTTTTGAGGCGCTGTGCGTGGAACTGGCGACGCACGCCCTGATGCTCACCGGGCTGGAACAGAACCTGTCGGATGCGCGTTCGCGCATTCGGGAGACGCTGGACAGCGGAAAGGCGCTGGAGGTATTCCGCGCGATTGTCGAGGCGCAGGGCGGTGATGCGCGGGTGGTGGACGATCCATCCCTGCTTCCGCAAGCGCCTGTGGTTTTGCCGGTGTGCGCTTCCGGGGTCGGCTACATTCACGCGATCGATGCCCGGCAGGTGGGGTTGCTGGCGGTTCGGCTGGGCGCGGGACGTAGTCGCAAGGAGGACCCCGTGGACCATGCCGTCGGAATTCGCGTGCTGCGACACGTTGGCGACCACGTGGAGCCATCGCTTCCGCTTGCAGAGGTGCACGCACGCACTGAGGAGCAGGCTCACGTGGCGGCGGCAGACCTGCTCGGCTGTTTCCACGTCAGCGATGGTGCGCCGGCATTTCAGCCTCTGGCGTACGCGGTCATCCCGGAGTCGGGTGAGGCAGGGCAGTGCCCCTCTGGGAGCCAGAGAGGCACCGGTGTGTCTAACGCCTCGGCGCGGTGACCCCGAGCCAGTCGTCGGTACGGAAAGGCGAAGCCGGTAGTCCCGCCCGGTTGTAGAGGTTGCACAATGGGTTGTCTGCCCATGCATACCGAACTGCGACCGGCTCAGTCACCTGCGGACTGGACACTACCACGGTGTCGCCGTCGATTCGCGCTTCCGCCCACACGCATTTGCGGTCAGGACCGGCTATCGCAAAGCCTTTCAGCGGTTCACCATTTGGGGTGGTCAAACCGCCGTCGACGTGCTTGAAATACAGCCGAATGGCGTTGCCCTCGCGCCGCATCCGGGTGTAGATCGGTCCGGAGTACACGATCTTCTTTCCATAGGCGATAGCCAGCGCATTCAACGCAAGCCGTTCTCCTACGTCCTGTTTGTTACGGGGGTGGATGTCGTCTGCCTCGCCGATATCGATGGCGACAGCCATGCCGGTTTTGGGCAAAGCGAGAGTCATGGTTTGTGCCTCGCGGAGCTCTGCCCATGCACTTTCGCCCGGTTCCGGACGCACCGGCAGGAAGTTCGCCAGCTGGACGAACAGGAAGGGGAAATCACCCTGTCCCCACACGCGGCGCCAGTCCCTGATCATCGCAGGGAAAAGCGTCCGATATTCGTAGGCGCGACCAGCGTTGGACTCGCCCTGATACCATATGACCCCCTGAATCGCGTAGGG
Organism: uncultured bacterium; assembly: GCA_937132045.1. Lineage (GTDB taxonomy): Bacteria > Armatimonadota > HRBIN16 > HRBIN16 > HRBIN16 > HRBIN16. Next base: position 3,877 of record CAKZNX010000082.1, on the reverse strand, counting down.
TACGATGGGTGCGATCATCGCGTTGAAAAGCCCGGCGGGCTTCCACGGGTTGTTCCGCGGTGGGGTAGGGCGGTTCGGCCGTGGTGGCTCCGGTCTGCCCTCGGCGCGCGCAAGAGCCGCATTCTCTTCCCATTGTGCCATCTGCTGACGAAAACGCCGTAATGCCTGAGGATAATCCTGCACGGCGCGTTCCCAGTTTGCCAGAATGGGTCGCAGAACAGGATTCGACTCGAGCGTCGCCAGACTCGTCCAGGACTCGGCAGGGGTTCCGCCCCAGGCACTCTGAATCATGCCCACAGGCACTCCCAGTTGATGGTGCAGTTCCCTTGCGAAGAAGTAGCCGACAGCGGAGAAGTTCCGTGCCGTCTCAGGCGAACACACCGCCCATTGTCCGCCGTTCAGGTCGCTCTGCGGAACGTCCGCCAGGCTCTTGGGAACCATGAAGAGACGTATGCGCGGATGGTTTGCTGAGGCGACCTCGCGCTCGCCGTCGCGCGCCAAAAAGAGGGGCCACTCCATGTTAGACTGCCCCGAGCAGACCCAAACCTCGCCCACCAGCACGTCGCTCAGCTCCACCGTGTTGTTCCCGCGGACGGTCATCCTGAACGGACCTCCGGCGGACATGGGACTCAGCACGACCCGCCATACACCCGTCCGGTCGGCGACGGTGCTGACCTTCTGACCGCGAAACTCCATAGTAACCTTTTCACCCGGCTCGGCAAATCCCCAAATGGGTACGGGCTTGCCTCTCTGCAACACCATGTGCTCGCTGAAGATTCGGGCGAGACGCACATCGGCTTGCGCTGAGGCGACAAACGTCAGCCACAGCGCCAGAGATGCCAGCCCAATCACTCTTGCACGCATGTGAACCTCCTCTAATTCAGGGTGACCTGAACTTCCACGTTGCCCTGCGCCTGCAGGACCATGTTGTGCCCGTCCTGCTGGAAACTGGCGGGTTTGCCGTTCACCCGCACGTAACGCACGCGCTGTACCCGATTGACCAGCAGGTAATACGGCTTATCTGTCCATGTTTTTACGATAAACCTGCATTCATTTTTGCCATCTCGTTTCACGGTGATCGCTCCCGGTGCGTGCAGTATCAACCCACTCTGGCGACACACCCGGTAGTCATACACGGGGGTCAGCCCGTACAATCGGACGGCATTTGCCTGCACAGTACCGGGGTTGATGGCTGGTCCATCGCTGCGCTGTTCACGCAAATGGTAGAAGTCGGGTAGCAGCCCCTGACGTTCGGCATCATCCTGCTTCCACGTGTGCTGGATGCCGGCGGCGGTGATGCCGTCGGCTATCTGCTTCCAGTGCGCTTTCGGCTCGAGACGCGCCAGCCAGTAAAGGGCATCGGCGTACACCAGCCCGCACCACTGCACCGGCTGACCAAACCAGACGGGCGCCTGCCAGTTGGTGGCGCCCAGAACGGCGATAGTGCTGTAGGGACCAACCGGTTTGCCTGTGGGGTTGATCAGGTAGGGGAAAGGCACACCGGTCCATGCCCAGTATCGCGCTCGTCGCAGGAACTCGGGATTGCCTGTCAGTTCGTAACCGATAACGTATGCTTTCACGATGTGAGCGGAAGCCAAGATGTCCGGCGTGTGAAGCGGCATCTCCCACGTCTGCGCACCGCGTGGCACGGTGTTGTCGAAGCGTTTGAACTGTTCGAGCCGACGAAGCGCTTCCTGAATGACCTCCTGATCCCCCGTATACAGAGCCATCTCCAACAAGCGCACCAGCACCGCCGCCGTCAAGCCGTTCGCCGTCCGCTCCCAGTGTGTCCGGGCGTAATCGGGTTTGCCTTCAGCGCGTTGATACAACACAGTGCCGTCCGGCTGGAACGAGCGCATGAGGTCTCTCGCGCTATTTCTCGCCACCCGAAGGCTCTCGGGCACTGCGCCATACAGCAGGGGCGTCACGGGGAAAGCCACGTGCGACACCCAGCTGAAAAGATACTGCTCTTTCGGTATCACAGCGATGGCGTCTCGCGCGGCGTCGCGCAGGCGGCGGACGGTATCGGGTTTCTGGAGGTGCGCAGCGATCCACTCCATCCACACGGCGGCGTCGGCAGCGTACTGCGCTGGAAAGCCGGGCCACACCGCGTGGCGATACAGATTTCCCTCGCGGATGCGCGAATCCAGCCATCCGCTGGCTGCCAGCTGAAGGTAACCCTGCGCATTCAGCCCGGTGTCCGGCACGGGGGGCAGTCCCCGCAGGCGCACGTATTGCTGAACGGCAGGAACCACCGAGTCGCCCTCCCCACCGATGATCGTCGCGTCGAGCACGAGAGGCTTGTTCGCCTCGAGCATTTCCGGGTAGTAGGGAAGCAGATTGCCGTCCTCGCGGTTGTTGCCGTCTGAGCCGGGGAACAGAACGCCCATGACGTGCCCATGCGACCCGAATAATCTGTCTGGCGAGTCAAAGACCGCGCTAAACTGCTCGGCAGGGCGCCAGATGATACCGGCGTACTTGCCGCCAGCCTCCACGACCATAAGCGGCGCGGTGATTTTGACGTTGTCCGGCACCTGTCTGCGCGAAGCTGGACCGATGATATCCGCCTCGGAACTGCTCGGCTCGTTCTCCAGATACTCCAGCCCTGCAAACAGCGCCTGGTGCTTGTCGCCACCGGGGGTGAGGGGGGGCGCTGAGCCCGGCTCAAAGAGGCGCGCTCCGGAAAAGATGACAAACATCGGCAGGAAATACACCGCCCTATCACGGTCTACTGTCACCACGGTGCGCACATCGACGGCGTCCCTCTGGCTGGCTGCGGTGAAAACCTGCTCGATCTTCCAGTTGGCGCCATCCGGGTCGGTGAAAGTGGTGATCAGCGCAGCGCGCCTTCGATCGCCGCGCACTCTGCTCTCCGCCATTTCGTGAATGGGTATCCAGCGAACACCGTCGTCGCCTTCGTAGCCGATCTGTGCGGTTGTCCAGCCGGTTGCGATGGGCGTGCCTTTGACGAACACCGTGTACGCCCCGGGGCGCTCGGCATCGATGGACACCACGACATTGCCGGAAGCGATGGCAGGATACCGATTTCGTGCTTGCCCCAGATACACCTGAGGACACTGCCACGACGGCAACGACGGGGTCACGCGGGGCAGGAAACGTATCGAAGCAACCACGCACCTGCCCGAAGTACCCGGCGGATCCAGTCGCAACCACGCGCGTGGACCGAGAGGGGGCAGGGGCATCTTCAGAGTTACCCAGTCTGTAATGGGAACGAACCGTCGGGCAGAGCGCTCTTCACTGCTACCCTGTCCCTGAGCCGCGTAGAACACCTGCAACATGCCGGGCTGGTCGCTTTTGAGGCGTATCTCCAGCCACAGCGGCACGCCTTCTGGGAAGCTTCTCACCGGACCGTGCGTGTAAGGGTCATACCCGGCGATGTCGATGACCATGCCCTCAACCGAGTGGCTGATACGCGAGATGTGGTGAGTGGGCTGCCACTCGGCGACGGTTTCTGGACGGGTGAAATCGAACACGGGTAGTTCGTCAGGAGACTGTGAAGCGCAGGAGGCGCCTACCAGCGCGCCCACCAGCAACACCGCTACGGGCGATACAAACGACATCGTTCATTTACCTCCTCGTATCCAGCGGGTTCACCTGCAGACTATTTCGGATCGGAGCGTTGTTTCCCTGCACTTGCAGACAAAACGACGACCGCCGTAAGTACTAACCAGCCCACCAGAGTCAAATAGAGTCCCACACGGAATGTGTCGGGTTCGTAGCGCCATGTCACCAGAGCGGGCGCCGTGGCAACCGCTACCTTTCGGAATGTCACGTCGTGCACAGCGCTGACGGCGCGGATGCCGTTGACCGTCACTCGCCAGCCTGGGTACGCGGTATCCAGCAGCACGACTTCGCC